>JBKPBA010000226.1:0-7167 GCA_046726675.1 Chloroflexota bacterium | reverse complement strand
TGCAAGAGACACTGAACCAAGACTAGCCATTGAGGAGGAATTACCACACGTGAAAGCTGAAGATGTCATGACCACCCGGGTGGTCACGATTACAGAAGACCAGAGCAAACAGCAGGCGGCACGCCTGCTCTCGCAGCACCGCATTAGCGGCCTGCCCGTCGTCAACGCTAACCAGGTCGTGGTAGGGGTGGTGACCGAGTACGATGTCATTGGCAAAGAGGGGCAGACGGTCGGTGAGATCATGACCCGTGGGGTCATCAGCGTGACGCCAGATACCGAGCTGGAAGAGGTGAGCCATCTGCTCGTGCACGAGCGCATCAAGCGCTTACCCGTGCTAGACCAGGGAAAGTTAGTTGGCATTATCAGCCGTGCCGACCTGGTGAAAGAGGTGGCGTTGCGTTGGGTATGTCCCGTGTGTGGGGAAATGGTACATAGCGAGGAACAGCCTGAGCACTGCCCCCGCTGTGGAGCACCACAGGTGGCTGCTTCATTTGAACCGCAGTCTCCGGGATCGTAAGCGGCAGGTTGTAGCAATGTCCTCCTCCCTCGCTCTCGTTGGAGGAGATGGGACTCGCTCCTGCGAGGCCCTTGATACGAAAGGATCGATGACACTGTGGACACGAAAAGCACAAGCAAGCAGCAAATAGATGCGCAGGGCGCTGCATCCGCACGCGAGCAGGCATGGGCCCCCATCGCTGAGCAGGAAGACCGCGATACCTTGCTCAGCTACTATCACCAGATGCTGCTCATTCGTCGCTTTGAGGAGAAAGCGGGGGAGATGTACACCAAAGCCAAAATTGGCGGGTATTGTCACCTCAATCTCGGAGAAGAGGCGACTGTGGTGGGTTTCTGTGCCGGACTCGAACCAGACGACTATGTCTACACCAACTATCGGGAGCATGGCTATGCCATAGGCCGCGGCATCACCCCAGGCGCCGTCATGGCAGAGTTGTTCGGCAAGGACACAGGCTGCTCTCGGGGGCGCGGGGGTTCCATGCATTTGTTTGACCTGCATCGTCACTTCATGGGTGGCTATGCGATTGTGGGAGGTCAGCTTCCCCTGGCTACGGGAGCGGCCTTTGCCGTGGCCTACAGGGGTTCCCACGAGGTCGTGGCTTGCCAAATGGGCGAAGGCACTACCAATAACGGGGCTTTCCACGAATCGCTCAATCTCGCCAAAATCTATCAGTTGCCTCTTGTCTACTTCGTCGTGAACAATCTCTATGGCATGGGGTTGCGTGTGGAAAAAGGATCAGCGGTCAGTGAGATCTACCGTAAAGCGTGTGCTTACAACATGGCCAGTTGGCGTGTGGATGGCACTGATGTCCTGGCTGTACGGGATGCAGTGCGAAATGCTGCCAAACTGGCCCGCGAACAGCACGAACCAAGTCTCGTGGAAGCGGTCAGTTTCCGCTTCCGTGGCCACTCAGTGGTCGATCCGGACCGCTATCGGGATACACAGGAAGTGCAGCAAGGGCGTGCCGCCGATCCGATCACCGCGTTCGCCCAACGTCTCATGGAGGCTGGTCTGCTCGATGAGAACAGTGTCCGTGAGATGGAAGAACGCGTCCAGCGTGAGGTTGATGAGGCGGTCACGTTTGCCGATGAAAGCCCTTTTCCTTCGGTGGAAGCATTCATGCAGGGTCTCCAGGAGTATGTCTATGCCTCCAACAAGGCAGAGGTGAAAGGAGCATGAGATGGCGGAGATCACCTATCGGCAAGCACTACATGACGGCCTGCGTGAAGAACTCTTGCGTGATGACAATGTGTTCCTTCTAGGCGAAGAGATCGGCAATTTCGAAGGGTCCTATAAGATCACTGCTGGTCTCTTGAAGGAGTTTGGTCCCAAACGGGTCGTGGATACGCCCATTGTGGAGAATGGCTTTGTCGGGATGGCCACGGGGGCTGCTATGCTTGGGCTACGCCCGATCGTGGAAATCATGACGATCAATTTTATCGTCCCTGCCATGGACCAGATCGTCAATCACGCGGCGAAAATCTATGCCATGTTTGGGGGACAGTGTCCAATTCCATTGGTCATTCGTACCCCTGGGGGTGGAGGTCAGCAGCTAGCAGCGACCCACTCGCAGAATGTGGAGGTCTGGTTTGCACACGTCCCTGGTCTGAAAGTGGTTGCTCCCTCGACACCGGCCGATGCAAAGAGGCTGCTGAGAACCTCGGTGCGTGACAACAACCCTGTCATCTTTCTGGAGAACCTTGCCCTGTATAATGTGAAAGGTGAAGAACCCTCTGCTGACTACACAATTCCTATCGGACAGGCGAAGGTGACGAAAGAGGGAACAGATCTGACAGTCATAAGTTATTCCCGCATGGCGGCTGTGGCTCTGGATGTTGCTCGTCGCATGGAGCAAGAGAACAATCTGAGCATCGAAGTGGTGGATGTGCGTTCGTTGCGCCCGCTTGATCATCAAATGATCGTGGCGTCGGTCAAGAAAACGAATCGAGCCATCGTGTTTGAGGAAGATTGGCGTTCGTATGGAATAGGCGCAGAGCTTGCAGCAACGCTGTAGGAAGAAGCATTTGATGACCTGGATGCGCCGATCAAACGGGTGGCAAGTCTGGAAGTACCGTTGCCGTACTCGAAACCCCTGGAGATAGCAACGCTCACAGGCTCCAAGCAGCTCCTGGAAGCGATCAACGAACTTGCACCACGCCGGAGGAGAGGAACACCATGAGCGAAATAACCATGCCACGACTCAGTGATACCATGCAGGAGGGGACGATTGCTCGCTGGCTGAAAAAAGCGGGTGATGAGATCAAGAAAGGTGATATCCTGGCAGAGATCGAAACTGATAAAGCTACCATGGACCTGGAAGCATATGAAGCGGGAACGCTACAACAAGTGCTGGTCCAGGAGGGGGAACGGTGCCTGTTGGACAGGCGGTGGCTCGTATTGGCAGCGGTGCGGGTGAAAAGAGCACTGAAACAGAGACGGCTCCTACCCAACAGCCTCTAGTCGCTGCACCAACTGAAGCCGAAAGTACGATGGAGCAGGGTGTACGCGTTGAGAGTATGAGTTCCAACATAGCTCAGCATGAGGGTGGGAAAACAATCAAAGCCTCTCCCCTAGCACGTAGAATGGCTGAAGAACATAGCATTGATTTGAGTCAGGTAAAAGGGACTGGACCCGGTGGCCGCATTGTGCGCGATGATATAGAAGATGTGCTTGAACAAGGTGTTCCTCCCGCTCCTATACCCAGCCTGACTGCTCCTCAACAGGCGACTCCGACTTCAACCGCGCTGTCAGAAGCTGAACTGGTGAAGCTCTCACGAGTTCAGTTGCTGATCGCGCGTCGTCTGACCGAATCAAAACAGACCATTCCGCACTTCTATGTCAGCAACGAAATCGATATGACGGATATGTTGTTCATGCGCCAGACCCTCAACGCAAACCTCGGCGAAGAAGGCGTGAAAGTCACCGTCAATGATCTGATCGTGAAGGCTTGCGCACTTGCCCTGGAAAAGTTCCCCGAAGTCAATAGTTCTCTCAAGGAGGATCATTTCGTCCGCTATAAGCATATCCATGTTGGCATGGCCGTTGACGCCCCGACCGGTTTGGTCGTGCCAGTGATCCGCGATGCCAATACCAAGGGGGTTCGCTCCATTGCACGTGAAGCCAAAGCACTTATCGCCAGGGCTAGAGCCAACAGGCTAACTCCCAACGATCTGGATGGAGGAACCTTTTCAGTCTCGAATCTGGGTATGATGGACGCCTCGCAATTTATAGCAGTCATCAATCCCCCGCAAGCCGCGATTCTGGCCGTAGCCGCCACGCGCAAACAATTCGTCCCTGTGAATGGGCAGCCAGTGATCCGCGATCTGATGACGGTCACCATGTCCGCCGACCATCGTATTCTCTCTGGAGCAACGGTCGCCCGCTTCCTCCAGGAGGTCAAGCAGTTGCTGCAAAACCCGTACAGTGTGTTGGGCTAGAAGGCGGGAAAGTATCGGGGACGAGCTGTTTATGAAGGCAAAGGAGAAACAGAGAAGCAGAATGACATTGCCGCGATTGGTGCGGGGTTCAGAGGCTACAATGCAGCAATCCACACGGTGCTACGAGGCACCAGAATAGCTTTCATCAAAAAGATGTAACGTGTATGCGTTTTTCCTCTTTTGGGAGGAAAGTTTCCAGGAGAGTCCTTTGGCTCACATTTCGAAAGGAGGCGGAAGGCATGACAACATTGGAAGGTGCTGTGGTTGTTATCACTGGCGCTGGTCGGGGTATCGGACGTGCGATCGCGCTCGAACTGGGGCAAGGTGGAGCACAGATTGTCGTGAACTATGCCCATAGCAAAGAGTTGGCCGAGGAGTTGGTGCAATGGCTCAGAGAGCATGGATCACAGCAAGCGGTGGCGATCCAGTCCGATGTCTCCGATGCGACTCAGGCAGCCTCACTCATGGATGAGGCAGTGCAGCGCCTTGGCCGCATCGATGTGCTCGTCAATAATGCAGGCATCAATATCGATCGCTCACTGAAAAATCTCAGTGTGGAAGACTGGAATACGGTGCTTCAGATGGATTTGCACAGCTACTTTTACACGGTCAAAGCTGCCGTACCCTATTTCACCAAGCAAGAGAGCGGGAAGATCATCAACATCAGCTCGTTTGTGGGGCAAGCGGGCAACTTCGGACAAGCGAACTATTCGGCTGCCAAGGCTGGAATCATTGGATTTACTAAGACGGCTGCTCTGGAACTCGCTCGCTCAAATGTCACGGTGAATGCGATTTGTCCCGGGTTCATTGAGACCGAGATGTATAGGAACGTGCCGGACAAAGTGAAGGAGGCCATTCTCCAGCGTATCCCCCTCAAGCGTGTTGGGACACCCCAGGAGGTAGCGCGTGCAGTCCGCTACCTGATTGTCGACGGGGATTACATCACCGGTCAGACACTCAACATTAATGGTGGCATTTATATGTAAGCGAGGAGAGGTGCACGTTACGGCACCTCTCACTCATCAATAAGACACATTGTACCTCAACAAGAAAGAAAGCACATCGGTATGGCTGAATTACAAGAAGTGGTCATTGTGAGTGCGGTGTGCACCGCGATCGGAACGTATGGTGGTGGTCTGGCCGAAGTGCCAGCCACGAAACTCGGTGAGATTTGTATTCGGGCGGCCTTGGAGAGAGCAGACCTCAAATCAGAAGACCAGGAAGTCATCAAGTCAGTAGCAACCCAGGGTTAGATCCAGCTAACGAGGCTATCTTTAGCCAATGGCCTTGTGTCGGAGCCATCAGCTGAAATCCACTCATAAATCAGAGAGGTGACTTCAATGGCTCATTGGCAAGGACTTGACTGACAGAGCCGGAAGCGCTTCTTGTCTCGCTCCAATGTTGTGAGAAACGAATGATGAGTGGATTTCAGACCATCAGCCCTTGACAAATTATGCATATAGATGTAAAATGCATATAGATGCTTATTCACGATATACAATATGCAAAGACGCAGTGACATGAGTGGCTCCGGTGCCAAAGGGGAGTGTGCGAGGGCTGTTCCTCTTTTGAAGAGTATCCATGACAAGACCAGAGTGAGCGGCTGTGGCAATCAAACCGACACACTCAGATTTCAGATGGAGGATGGGTGCGTAATCTCTCCTCATCGTTCAAGTGGAGTATACTATGGATCACCAAGAAACTTCTGACATGTTATACCAGACTGAGTTCACTGCGTCAGAAATTGAGCGCTTAGAGAAACTCAAGCGAGCATACGCTGAAAACAAGCAGAATCATATGTCTGAAACCTATCGTCGCCTGGAGTTTGTTCGTTGGCTTGTGAAAACCGGAAAGCTGACCGAACAGATGGCGTAACCAATCCACATTCTGGTCCTGTGAAGCAGGGCTGCGACAAACCATGATATTCAAGACCCGCTCAGAGAGAGCAACCGTTAGAAGGAGATATGATGCCAACACATATCCTTCTTGAAGAGAACGAGGCAATCTCATACAAGCGAGGAAGTATTGGATCTAGTAGTCGAGCGTTGAAATGTAACGCAAGAAAGAGAAGGAAAAACAATGACAGACAACAACGTACATGAGGCGACACGGGATATGACGACATCCATTCAAAAGGCAAACCAGGCAATTGTCAATAGCGCTGTTGCAACCCAGGAGCGAAATATGCAGTATGCCCAGATTACGCTTGAAAACGGCATTGAGGTACTGAAAAGTTATGCCGAAGACACCCGTCATCTGATACAAGAGCTGGTAGAGCAGCAGAAGCCTCAGCAAGCAGTATTGCAGACTGTTGTGAATACAGCGCTTGCAGCCCAGGAGCGGAATGTGAAGTTTATGCAGAGTATGCTTGCCAATGGTACTGAGGTACTCCAGGCACATGGAGAGAACACTCGTGACCTGGCGCAAACCCTTGCAGAGCTGTCGAGGAGGCAACAAGAGGCTTTCCAGACAGTGGCTCGTGGGTCATTCAACACGTTCGTTGACTTCCTGACTGCCCCATTTTCCTACTACCAGCAGGTGTTGGAAACTGCCGGGTCGGCAGCGGGACGAGAGGTTGAGGCCGCGCAACAGAGCACGCGAGAGGGCGCAGCAGTAACCCAGAAGGCAACTCGACAGGCACAGACCAAGTAGAGGAGCATGGAGTGCTGTTGTCTTGGGTCGGAGCGCAAGCACCGGCCCTTTTCAGTCAGTGCAAGCATCCCGTATCAAGGGAGCCAGAGTATCGTCTCAAGCAAGGAGCGAGAGAGTGCAGCAATACACATCCCCTGGACTCGTTATTCGAGCGCGCCTTGAAGGCGATGCGCCGGGGTGGTCCTGACCCCTTCCAGCAAGGAAACGTGCGTATGCAGCCATGAAACACTTTGCCCGTGTTGTTCCGCTGATTGTGTTTCACGGGACGCCTAATAAGACAGTCACTCCAATCAACGGCGATCAGACGGTACAGCAATGGATGTATCCCGATGCAGAGAAAAAGCTGATGGATCAGCAGAAGGAGTAGAGCATGCACAGGTTACACAGGGATTGTTCATCGAGAACAACAGCAGGCATTCCTTACGTCTACTACAAGTGAACCCATTATGTCACAAACTTCATGACCTGAAAGGCAGGCGTGACGCTCTGAGAGAGAGATACCGGGTGTGCCGCTCCCGTGTTAGGAACTGGCAATCACAACAAGCTTCAGATGGATAGAAC
>JBKPBA010000225.1:0-6996 GCA_046726675.1 Chloroflexota bacterium | reverse complement strand
GGGGGCCGCTTCGCCTCAGGGCCTTTCTCTGTAGACATGTCTGGGGAGCGACGTTGCTGTTCCCGGAAAATGTCCTCGCTGCTCCCTTAGGATTGGCCATCAACCAGTAGGTGATCTGCTCCCACTTTCCCGTGAAGGGGGCCTTGGGGTCCGCTGCCGGCCCAGCACCAGTTTACTCTACTCCTGCTCGCGGTACAGGGTGTGGAATATACTCTTCTAGCCCACGTCCTGTTTTGAATTGCATCTACATCACCTTGCTGCCGTGCTTCACTCATTATTTTTTATTCTCGATATACATCGAGGTACAGTTTTTCTGACAGTTTATCAATTTTCCTTCATCGCTAAAAGTAGAGCAACATTGAGGTCCATGATGATATTTTCAAATACTCTCTGAATGGTTTTGAGCCCTAATCAGCAGCTTGAGATACAAGGAAGATACCGAGAATACATCATTCTCGGCCCTTTCCTTTTTCCTTGGGAAGGAAACGGCGCGTGGTGTAGCAGAGTTCCTGTCCTGTTTCTTGTCTTGCGGCCAGGGCCAACCTGGCAATGAAGCCGTAGATTCCGGCAGTGTGCCCGATACGCTGTAGCAGCCAAGCTTCTCCTCGCTGTCCCACACATGTATTCCTGGTGCTTCAGATCAGCGTGCATTGCTATGAAGAAGAGACATACTCCGTCAGCATATGTGGCTCTCTACATATCGTCATGAGCGGTTTCAAGGGGAGTACAGCATCATGGAGCCGATCTGGCCTGAAAAAATTGTAGATCGAATGTTCTAATTTCATCCGCTTTATTGCTGCATTTCCTTATAGTATCTGCCTGGGAATCAGCCTGAGAAGGGCTTTCAAGAGGGGTAATTGTAGAGGTAAGAGCGTTAGACGGGACTCGAACCCACGACAGCCTGCTTGGAAGGCAGGCGGTCACGGCATCGCCGCTCGTTTGGTCTACGCTGTCCATATTCTACCTTCACATTATTACCATTGGCAATGCATCATAGGAAATACGTTCTACCCATCCGCATTTACCCTTCTCTTGAGAACGGATATGCGAAGTGGCCAGGGCAGGCGCGCCATACCTGGTAAAGAGCTTGCTGGTCCTCTGGTTCAGAGTGAACGGGACTTGCTTGCGCAATGCTCGGCCTTGATTCGTTGGGATGACTGTGGAGCCACATGGCATATGTGCGGATAAATCCAGTCAGAGCCACAAACGTATCGAGTAGGAGCATTTTCTGCGAGCGAGACGCTGCTCGATACAGGGGAGCCATGCGTTCAATCAACTCGCTCCGTGCTTGGTAACTTATCGGTTTGGCGATCAGGCCGTACCTGCCTGGTCTGGGATCCTCACTTGCAGCCGTTGATCAGCAACATGAACGTACATCGGTGTCTGACCTTGCACCTCCCCATCAAAGGTCGCATTCTGTGGATCAGCACTCGTCGTGATCGTTACTCCTGCCGCCTGCACATGATGAATACCAGGTACACCAGATAACTCCGCAGGGTGGTGTCTAAACGTACGCTTTTCACCGATATGTTGGGAAATCCTTGCATGCTCTTTAGGACCAAAGAACTGAGCTATGCTTCTCCCGAGGGTCTCAACATCCATCTGCTCTATCACGACAATATCAAGCAACTGGTCAGTGAAACTTGAACTGGGAATGGCCAATTCGCGCTGCCCTCCAAAAATAGGCGTGTTGATGACGGCTACTTCGAGTACACGACCACGCAGAGCTGCTTGTCCTTGCGTAGTGGCCGAAGCCTGTGGCATCGCCAGTCCCTCAAACTCGAGTTGTATATCCAAAGCGTCATGAGTTACGAATGTCTTCAAAGCAGCAACAGGGTAGGTCATATGTCCGAAGCGCTTGCGCATCTCCGCGTTCGTCGCTATATACGCGAACAGGACGTTTACACCAACGGTCAACGCGTGTACGAAGAATCCATAGTTTTGAGGAGTACCTTGTTCCGGTAACGGGTCGGCCTGCTGTTTCGTGGCAAGATGTGAAGCTTGCTCCGCAGGTCGAGCCACGCCGATATCGATCTGTTGCTCTTTTCCCTGCGCAATGACCTGTGCCGCCTCGTGGAGGTCTTGAGGAATATGCAGAGCACGTGCAATATCATTGGATGTGCCCAGCGGCAGGATTCCCAGCGGCAGGCCGCTTTCGGCAATATGGGTAGTCACGCCTCCCACCAATCCATCACCGCCTGCTGCGATAGCTACATCAACGCCCATTTCCTTCCAGATTGTTCCCTGTGCAGGCAAATTATCCAGGTCAGCAATAGAGATCTTGTTCACAACCTCTGCCCCTGTTTGTTCAAGGTATGTAATTGCCTCTGCTAGTTTTTCCGATCTCCCCGAATGTGGGCTGTGTATTACTATTGTTCGTTGTGGCATACGCCCCTCCCTAATGAACCCGTGTTCGCTGTGCTAAATTTCATACTTCCCTCTATCCAGATGGGAACGATGTGGCCGCATCGATCCCACTGCCGTTGTTCTGCCCGACGCGCAGAGTAGCAGCAGAAGCAGCGTTGGCAGATCGGGCGAGAACAACTATCGGAGTGATATACCTCCTCCAATGCAACGTTCTCCCGATCATGCCGAATATTGCTCCTCAGAGAGACAAGGCATGTCAACAATCCTCCCTTGTTGGAGGTCTTCTCCTGTCTCTTCCTTCTCCTGCTCTTCTCCTTTCAACTTCCGCAAGAGCAGACCATACATCACTTCTTCAGACATATCATAGCCAGATCCTCCTTCTGTCAGTTTGAGGTTGACCCGTTTTCGTAGAGTATATTACATGGTTTCTGGTCTTTGTACAAGCAGACAAGAGAAGTTTTTTTCTCACAAGAGATCCTTTCAAGAGATAGAAAGGATCAGAGAGGTCGATGGTTACTCCTCTCAGATATCTCACGAGACATCTCTTTCGTCGCAAGCAAGCAGGCTCACTTAATGTGATATTGGTGGCAAAATGCAAAACGCCGTTATTTTTGATCTAATATGGAGGAAGTTATATCTTCACTACACTGAACTGCCTGTGCAGGACGAACGGTTTCGGGCGGGATCTCGGGAATTCCCCATGATTTCAGAGCCATCTCTGGCCTTCTGCTCTCCCTTCTCAGTCTATTGAGGCAAAAACTCCCTCGGTATTGTATCCCAAAGAATGGCGTTTTGCATTTTGCCACCAATATCAATGTGAGGATGAGCCCCTAAAATTGCAAAAACGACTGATGTTCGGTCGCGCCGATTTTGACCTCTTACGGCTGCATGTCTTGCGTCGCGCCTAAAGGCTTCTTTCTCCGTATCTTTGCTCCTCCTCGATGGTTCCTCTTCATCCTCTTGCTGATCCTCTTCTCGACCGCAAGCAAGCAGCCTCACTTTTTTTGAGGATGAGCCCTGAATGAGGGCCATTTGCTACTCGAAAACCTTACCAGAGAAACATATCTCACTGTGAAACGCTACTCGAAAACTAGGCTACTCGCTCTAAAATTGCTATTGAGACAAGGTGAATCTTACGCAACTTTGCTGATTAGCCATGTGGTATACTTAAAAGTTGAACATTTTTTCACTTTTGCGTAGTTTTTCGAGGACTCAAAGACACCCAATGATCATTTTTCCAGACCTTCCCAATGTCGAAGTGGAAGGAGTAGAAGCAGCTGAGGAGATCACCCTGACCCTGCGAGCGACATCCCCAACAGCTCCTTGCCCCTCATGTGGAACCGCATCTTCGCGCATCCAAAGTCGCTATAGAAGGATGCTGCGCGATCTTCCCTCCGTCGGGCGTCCCATCCGTCTCATCATGCATGTCCGTCGTTTTTTCTGTAAAAAGAGCACCTGTGCTCAAAAAATCTTCGTGGAACGACTCCCAGAACTCTGCCATCCTCATGCACAACGCACGAAACGACTGCAAAAAGCGCTTTGTGAGCTTGGACTTACTGATCTCGCGCTAAGGAACTAAACCAAGTAGCCACATTGACGAGAACAGCTCTTAATCATCTCTTTTTTGTGTCGCAAGCGCTCTCTGGCCCGAATGAGTTCTCGCTGCAACTGATCGAGATCGCCACAACAGACGTTGCCTAACTCTACCCGTTTGAGGTAATTCCAGATACCCTCATCCGGGTTCAGATCAGGGGCGTAGCCGGGAAGTTGTTCCAGATGCAAGCGTTTGGCTGCCCCTCGCGAAAGAAAGTCTTTGACCTCGTGCCCCCGATGGATCGGCGAGCCGTCCCAGATGACCACCAGGGTGCCTGAGATCGTGCGCAAGAGCACCCGTAGGAAACCCACGACGGCTGCGGCATCAGAGGAGGTTGGGCGCACTTGCAGGAACAGTCGTCCCTCGAAAGTGATACCGCTGATGAAAGATCAGCTGATCGTGTGTCAACGGCACCCGCAGGATGGGCGTCTGGCCCTGGGGTGCCCAAGTGCGCACCGCCATCGGCAAGAGATAAAAGCCGGCTTCATCTACCCAGACGATGGTGGCTTTGTCCTGCTCGGCTTTTTTTTAATGGCGGGCCAACGCTGCTCGGACCACTGCTGGATGGCTTCTTCGTTGCGCTGGGTGGCTCGCTCGATGGGCTGTTGCCGACTCCAGCCTGCCTCACGTAGCAGCCGCCCGACATGATCGCGATGATAGTGGATGCCAAAGGTCTGCTCAATCACCTTGGCGACACGGCTCGCGCTCCAGACATCTCCGCGAAAGCCATAGGCTTGCGCCCCCTTGGCTAACAACGCCGGGATCTGGGCCTTCTGTGCTGCGGTTAACCGCGGGGTCATGCCTGTGGGAGGATGCGCATTGAGGGCCTCTATACCTCCTTCTCGCCCTCGTTTGAGCCATTGACTGACTGCCCCCGAACTTCCACCCAGCGCTAGCGCGATATCCTTCTGTTGCCACCCCTTCTCTTTGAGCTTCTACGCTCGTTTGCGTCGTTCTTCTCGCCAATCGGCTTTCTTTGGTGCTCCCATACCTCCTCTTTTACAACATCTTTACTTCCCCTTGCCGAGATCAGTAAAGTAGGGGGCCAGGCAGGAGCGGATGTGGGAAGTGAGATGAGCATGAGCGGGAGTCGTGATACGATCTTGCTTCTGGTTCACCAATCGAAACCATCTGCCCCCAAAGAGCCACGAATCATTGGCTTAGACGACTGGGCATGGAAGCGCCGACTCCGCTATGGAACGCTGATCTGCGACCTGGAGTGTGGGCAGCCTATTGACCTGCTTGCTGTTAAGAGGGATTTTGCAAAATCCCTCTTAACGGGCGTTATGAGCGGTTAGCCGCTCGATTCCTTTGAGATTATAAAGAGCAACGAGCGGATATCCCTCATAATGCCTGACCGCACCGTCGAGACCGTCTCAGCCTGGTTGCAGGACCATCCCTCTATTGATATCATCAGCCGCGATGGCTCATCGGAATTTGCTTCGGCCATTAAAAAAGGCGCTCCACAAGCCAGAGAAGTGAGCGATCGTTGGCATTTGGGGAAGAATCTCTCCCAGTGCTTCTCAACATTACTAGCAAACGCTCTTGCAGAGCTTCGCCAGGCAGAGCAGGAGAAAGGAGCTTCGCAAGAAGGAGGAAAAACCCGACAAAAAACTCGGCGCCAGGGAGAAACTGCTGCCGTGCAACAAGCCCAACGCCTTCGTCAGACCGAGCGGACGCAACGCTATGAACAGATTCTCGCATTGCGAACCCAAGGGATGGGTACTCCGGAGATTGCGGCTCAGATGAACATGCCTGCACGAACCATCCGGCATTGGTTAGCTCGCGGGAGTGCTCCTGACTTCCGCCATCGCTGGAGTCGAGTGTCAGCTCATCTCAGTGGCCCCAGGCGTTCGTACCTCTTGCAACGTTGGGAGCAAGGATGCCACAATGTTTCCCAATTAGACAGAGAACTGCGATCCCTCGGCTACAAAGGGTCACGACGAAGCTTGTATCGTTTTGTCGCAACCTTCGACTTGGCTACTGCTTCGAGAGAGGAATACTGCCCAGAAGCTTCAGAGAAGGCTGATACTCTCCTACCTCCATCTGCCCTGACCCTTTCGGTGCAGCAAGCGACCTGGCTCTTTTTTCGCAAACAGGCGGATCTGGATGAGACGGAACAAAAGAACCTGGAGCACCTGCGGCAAGCGCACCCACGTATTGAGAAGGCCTACCAACTCGTCAGTGCTTTTTTGCGTATGCTCCGCGAGCGGACGGGTCAACAGCTTGAACAATGGCTCAGAGACGTAGAAGCAAGTGGCCTGCCCGAGTTCGAGTCCTTTGTAACCGGTATCCGACAAGACAAAGATGCGGTTCTTGCAGGATTGACGCTGCCTTGGAGTACTGGCCCTGTTGAGGGGCATGTGAATCGGTTAAAGGTGATCAAACGTATCTTTAGTTGAATTCTCGCTTTATTTGCTGGAGAAGCAGGTCTCAGGTGGGCTCAGAGTCTCAAACAACGTCGTCCATTGACATACGTTCTCACATGAGTAGCCTTCTGGAGCCTCTTCGCCTAGGCGAAGAGGCTCCAGAAGGCTACTCATGGACGCCAAAAACGGCTCAGCCGTTAGCCTATACGTCTGTCTATGACAGATGTATAGAAGCCGCATCAGAGCTTCTCTCATCAAGTTCAACAGAGCAAAACAGGGATACTTCAGTAAAAGGAGTATGTATGGTCGTGCCAAGTTCGATCTTCTCAAGCTTCGAGTCCTCCACTACGACAAGAGGAGTCTGGCCAGAAAGAACAAGAAGAAGCAAGCACAACAGGGAGATCATCTGAAGAAACCCACAATGATGAAAAACGGCAGAAACTCTCAGCATACCATAATTGGCATCAGCAAAGTTGCGTAAGATTCAATCCTTTTGACGAAGCACATGCACTCCAAGCATATCAGTATCGATAACGACATTGCGGTGATCGGCTCAAGCAACCTGGACATTCGCTCCTTCCAGCTCAACCTGGAGGTGACGCTGGTCTGCTACAGCCCGCACGTGGTCGCAGACCTGCGCCCGATCGAAGCAGCTTACCTGCTCAA
>JBKPBA010000224.1:0-4249 GCA_046726675.1 Chloroflexota bacterium | reverse complement strand
CCGAGTGAGATAATGAGTGTTGTGGCTCCGGCAGGAGGGTGAGGTGATTTGAGCAAGACCATCAAACCGGAGGTAAGCCCTAGAGAGAGGGCAGCAGCGATGACACGCGGCCAGGTTATCCCAACTGTGAAGGCTGGTCCTGCCATTGTTAGGCCTGTCACAACCAGAGCGAAGTAGCCGGCGAAAACCCCAATAGCATGTCCAATGAGTGTGTTGCGGGGAGAGGCTGTGGGCGCTGTCGGAGTGTAGAAAAAGAGGAATGCGGTAGGGCCCAACGATGGGAAGATGAAGGGGGTATGCGTAATGAGAGCGAGCGCTGACATAATGCCAATACTGATGCAGCCGTTGATGAAGCTAAAGAGCGCGAGTACGGGTACGCGCGCATGATGTTGCAGCAGCCAGGGCAAACGTAGACGGGTAAAGAGGCCACCTACGATATCGGACATTTCACCGCCGATTGGATGTTCGCGATCGATACGTCCACGTGGATGTTCAGCAATGGTGGTTGGTTGCGCGGGAATTTCTTCGGCAGTGGGCTTGCTGGTATCCTTTTCCATACTATTCCTCGATACGGCGTCGCGGCCAATAGGCCACTAACAGCGCTAGAGCAAAGCCTATTAAACTCACAAGTGCCAACCATAGCAGTGAACCTGTACGTCCCGAAAGCAGCTCATATAAAGCGTCGGTAATCACTAAAAGCTGGGCAATCAGAATAACAGCGACAATGTATACCTGCCCCTGCACAATAGCAGTGCGCCCCAGTAGACCAAGGTAGTTGGGACCTGGAAGGGGACCCTTTGGGCCGCGCGGCGGACGCTCGACAGGCGGATCGTCGGGGTTGGCTTTATGCCTATATTGTATCTTGTTATTGCTGTTCATCGCGGCACTTCCTTTACGGCGTAGATGGTGCCATCATGAATGGCAAGTTGAATGAGGGGTAGCGGGCGTATTGGGGGGCCAGCCAGCACATTTCCAGTGGCCGCGTCAAAGAGACCTTCGTGGCAGGGACAATGTAGTTTGCCGTTCCCCTGGTACACCACAGCACACGACAGGTGCGTACACACATCGCTGTAGGCAACAAGTCCCTTGCCTGGCAGGTTGATGAGGATGCCTTGAGCGTATTGGTCTGGGAAATTAAAGACCCGCCATTCGTTCTCTGCGAGTTCACCCACCTTTGCTATGGGGACTGCCTGTACGTTCTCGCCTTGTGGCAGATTCCCAATGATTGCTAGCGCACCTGTTGCCAGGAAGAGAGCGCCAGATCCCGCCAGGAGAAAGCGCAGTGTATCACGCCTGGTGATTATTTCATCTTCCTCCCAGGGATAGGGAAATTCTTCACGCCATTCCTCGTGGGATTTTTTGATCTGCCCGATAGCTTCAGTGTCTTCCTGCACAGCAGGTCGCTGGTTTTTTGGGTTTACAACACGTGCCATAATGCTTCTCCACGTATATTTATGGAATGGGTAAAGGGACTGGCTCGACAGGCTGGCGTGGCGTCCAGGGCTGCGGAGGAGCTACGCGCTGTGGAATACCGGCAGTTTCGGCGTCTATCCACGGATCGGCGTTCTTCCCCGCAGTGACTTCTGGTACATTCGCTGATCTACCAAGGTTCGCCTCTGATACAAGGGAAAGTAGATCCAGGGCTTCATCCTCTTGTCTCATTACTACATAGTTGCGAGTACGTACTTTTTGTTGGCCAAAATAGAAAGTGTTGACAGGCTTTGCGCCCTGTTTTGCCCGTCCCGCCTCCAGCCACTCTTCGTAAGTGCCGTAAAAGATGGCCTGTGTTGGGCAGACGGTAGCACACATGGGGCCCTTGCCCTGGCTGGTGCGATCATAGCACAGATTGCATTTTTGCATGTAGTGTCCCGCGATATTGAATTTCGGCACGCCGAAAGGACAGGCGTACCCGCAGTTCTCACAATAGATGCAGCGCGTTTCATCCGCCGATTGTACTACGCCGTCCTGGCTCACAAGGATGGCTTGCGCAGGGCAAACCTGGGCACAAGGGGCCAGTGGGCTCTCGCAGTGCATACAGAGTGTTGGCGAAGAGGCTACAGTATTGCTGCGTTCGACAAAATCGATGTAAATCATGCTCTCGCCTTTGTGCGTATCGCATTCACGACAGGCTGAAACGCACGAGCGACAGCCAATGCAACGAGAAGGATCCAGGAAGATTCTTTTGACTTTCTCGATCATAGTTTTCCTCTATCGCAGCGTTGGATTTGGTTGAGCTTCCGCTATAGGCAGCTCGTGACGCTTCTTTTGAGCTGCTACCAGGGCAGATACATCTTCATCTTTCGCCCAATCAGGTTTCTGATCCGCGGGTGTAGCTACTGCCGCGCATACTTTATATTCGGGTATCTTCAACATTGGCTCTAACACCGGGTTGGTTAACTGGTTAGCGGACTGGGTACGCCCATAATGGTAAGGAATGAACAAGGTGTCTGGACGGATTGAACGCACGACAAGCGCTGGAACGGTCATTTCGCCACGGCGAGTACGCACCGTCACCCAGTCACCATCGTTTATACCCAACCTGCTGGCTGTTTGCTCGTGCATCTCTACCCATGGATAGGGAGCCTCCTCTTTGAGGAACGGAGTACGACGTGTCTGGTTGCCCGACAGATAATGGTAGATGACACGCCCGGTTGTCAGCACTAATGGATACTCTTCGTCCGGCTCCTCAGCAGGTGGAATGTAAGGAATGGGGTGGAAGCGCGCTCTGCCGTCAGGAAAGCCGAAGCGTTCTTCGTAAAGGCGCGGCGTACCGGGGCTATCTTCAGAGGGACATGGCCAGAAGACACCGTTCTGTTCGTCGATCTTTTCATAGGTAATGCCCCAGTAGTCCGACTTCGCTCCCTTCGTGCAGAGGCGCAGTTCATCGAAGATCTCGCGAGTCGAATGGAAATTGAAAAATTGCCCCTTGCCCAGGCGCCTGGCCAGCTCACAGACAATTTGCCAGTCCACGCGTGCCTCACCGGGCGGATCGACGGCCTTGTTATATTTGATCACGCGCCCCTCCAGGCTGGTCACTGTGCCCTCATCCTCCGCCCAGACACTGCCTGGCAGGACGATATCGGCTAGTTCGCAGGTCTCCGAGAGGAAAAAGTCTGTCACCACGAAATGGTCCAGGCCGCGTAAAGCTCGCTCGACCGTGTGCTGATCTGGCAGTGAAACCATAGGGTTGGAACAAATCATAAAACAGGCACGAATTTCCTGGCGCAACATGGCAGGAATCATCAGTGTGGCGGGATAGCCCGAGTGGGGCAGGTCCTTCTCCTCGATGCCCCAGACAGAGCAAATATATTGCCGATCTGCTTCGTCCTCGATGTCGCGGCAGCCCGGCAATTGCGAGGCTTTCTGGCCCATCTCGCGTCCGCCCTGTCCATTGCCCTGCCCCGTCAGGGTACCGTAACCAGCGCCAGGACGCCCAAAGTTACCGGTTGCCAGCGCCAGGTTAGCAGCAGTGACGCCGTTATCTACCCCCTTGCTCTGGTGTTCCAGGCCGCGCGCAGTGTAGATCAGTGCAGCGTTGGCACGGCCAAACATGCGTGCGGCCTCAACGATGGCTTCTGGGCGCAAACCACAGACTTTGGCCACTCGCTCAGGTGGATACTGTTCAACGAGTGCCCTGGTCTCTTCCCAACCAGTGGTACGTTCGCGAATAAACTCCTCGTCCACCATGCCATCTTTGATGATCACATGCAGCATCGCATTGAGCAACGCGGAATCGGTGCCAGGGCGTAAAGGGAGGAAAATATCTGCGGTACGCGCGATAGGGGTCTGGCGCGGATCAGCCACGAGCAACTTACAGCCACGATCGCGTGCCTGCCAGAGATAGCTGGTGACGATAGGGAAGCACTCGCCTACATTCGCACCGATTACAAAGATACAATCGGCATGTAACATATCGCTGATCGGGTTGGCCGCGCGATCGATGCCGAGCGAACGTTCATTCGCGCCGGTGGCCGAGGACATACACAGGCGGCCGTTGTAATCCATATGGCGCGTCCCAAGGGAGACGCGGGCGAATTTGCCCATGAGATAGCATTTCTCGTTGGTCATTGACGAGCCACTGTAGATTGCTACAGCATCATTACCGTGTTCAGCCTGAATGGCACGAAAGCGCTGCGCGATAGTGTCAAGCACCTCGTCCCAACTGGCACGCTCTAGCGGGCTATTTTTCCCTCCACGACGCATTAATGGATAGGTCAGGCGATCAGGATGGTTCACCGTCTGGTATGCT
>JBKPBA010000223.1:0-4194 GCA_046726675.1 Chloroflexota bacterium | reverse complement strand
TACCAGGCCCGCCTGCCATCATACTCATGATACCAGGCAATAGGATGGTCAGCACCCATCGTTCCACCTTTGTAAGTTCT
This sequence comes from Chloroflexota bacterium, assembly GCA_046726675.1. Classification (GTDB taxonomy): domain Bacteria; phylum Chloroflexota; class Ktedonobacteria; order Ktedonobacterales; family Ktedonobacteraceae; genus DATMNR01. The sequence goes on along the minus strand of JBKPBA010000223.1, from coordinate 4,114 downwards.
TTCGTCGATGGTCATCAGTACATTGACTCTTTCAAGAGGATTCGAAGCAAAATTATACCATTCATCGGTACGCACCCAGAGCGCTGGAAGCATCACGGTTGAAGGATGAGTTCTATCAGTTACATGAATGGTCGCCTGCATGACCTTTGAGTGTCCATGGATACGATCGAAATACGCTCCCACCAGTCCACCATACCAGGACCAGGTGTATTCAGTGTCGCTCGCGGAGTGTACACCCACATATCCACCACCAGTACGAATATAGCGTTCAAACGCAGCTTTCTGATTATCATCGAGTATCTTACCGGTAGTCAACAAGAAAACAACAGCATCGTAGTGTGCCAGATTCGCCTCGGTAAAAACGCTAGCATCTTCAGTAAAATCAACCGCAAAGTTATGTTCAGTAGCTAGCTTTTGGAGAGCTATTTTCCCATCCTTGATCGAGGCATGGCGGAAACCACCCGTCTTGGAAAAACCAAGCAGCCGCCTGGAGCATGAGTTGGTTGAAGTAGAAGAACTGTTTCCGTTAGGATTGGCCTGTTGTCCATTGCAACCGAGGTGAGATACAGTCGTGGTGGAAGTTTGTACGAGGTTACAGCTTGCAACTGCCAATAATGTGGTGGCAAGCAACAGTACGAGTGATGGGGCTAACAGCCAGGGCCTCTTAATCATGATAATTCTTTAAAAAATCTTCCCTCAACTTCTCGAAACATACCGTCCCTGTCTCTCCGTATAGCCTTGGATGGAATGTAAAGGCTAGATACGAATATTGGTTGATATATAGCCCCACATATAACAGTGCTAGTCCTATCCGGTATAACCACAAACTCCCACCCTTGGAGAATTTACCACGGGCAACCTCATCTCTCTATCTTTTTGTTTCTTTCCGCACTCATTACATAACCACTTTTCGTAACCATCCCAGTCAGTATAGATTCCAGTAGCAGCCTGACCGCAAAAATCACAGGGTACTGTAGGAGGCTCATTCCTGGCCATGATTTTGATTGCTTTCTTCCCTCGCCCTCTAGTTTCACCCTCGCGTTCATCCACCACCTTGAGCGCAAGCTCAGTAGACGAGCCAAAATCATACACGTAGGTAAACTTCAGGCCCAGCTTGAGAACCTGGCTTAATTCAGCATTCATACTACGTTCTCGAATGGGCTTGTAGGAGCGCGCTGATAATTGCGCTTGTACAAATTGCATAAAGTCGGCTACGCGTTCAGGAGGGTAAGTCTCAGCGATGTGAGCTTGAATGTCCTCTAAGAATTGATTATCGGTCTCAGATTGAAATTCGTCTTTGGCAACAGCATTGTCATATTCCGGTTCCAGGTGAGATTTATAGGATACGCCATCAATACTGAATGCGCTCAGGTGACCGCAACACTCCAGCCAGATATCCCTGAGAAAGTCGTCCAGGTCTGCCAGTGTTATATTAGTGGGTACTTCGAGGTGCATCCAGTACATTGGAAGGTACTGTCCTTCAACAACAAGATGCAATAATTTGGTTTTGTGCGACTTTTTTGAGCTTACAGTTTCAGCGCTGGCTGCTCTTTGTGTGCACGATTTCAGATGATTGGTCATGACAGACTTGCTAAGCTCGCGATCGCAATAAACGCATTTCCCTTTTGATATTTCTCTTGCCATAGTTGTTCATTCACTATCCAAATGCTAAAAGTCTCATTTGACCTAATCTTCCCCGGTATATCCACATACTCCGACTCTTGGAGAATTTACTACAGGTAGCAACATGTCAGCATCTTCACCGCTCTTTTTCACACACTTTTTGCTGCAAAATGCGTTCTCTTCCACATCAAAATACCCTCCGACCACGAACTTAGCAGGTTTTCCGCACACTTTACACAGCATTACAGGTTCGGTATTCCGGGCAAGAATTTCGATACTATCCTCGTCTTCATTCTGAACAATTCCCTCACGTTCTGACAGCACTTTTAGTGTCAGATCAGTAGAAGAGCCGAAGTCATATTCGTAAGAGAATTTTTGGCCAACCTTGAGTATTTTTTCTAGCGGTACTTCCAGGCTACGATCCTCTACCATTTCAAGAAGTGCCTCTAGTATCTGCGCCTGAAAATAGCGTTCGCGATATTCGTTCCACTCTTCTTGCGAATGAGGAACCCCTCTTTTGGGGATTGAATTCAGCGTTTCTTTTAGATAAGTAACAAGGTCATCGATAGACTCAAACTTCTTAATTTCAGCAAGAAAATTTTGGGGTAACATATTCAAGTACTCAGGAGGAAAAGTCTCAAGTAGTTCGTCTACATTTAAATCCTCTTCCTCCTCTTCTTCCTCTTTCTCAACAGTTTCAGTCTCTCCAAAGTAGTCCTCCGGCTCTGATGAGTAAGAAGTGCCTCCAATAGTAAACTCACTCAGATGGCCGCAACATTCTAACCAGATAGCCCTGAGAAAGTCATCCAGGTCTGCCAGATCATCCGAAGCTGGCATCTCTAAATGCATCCAGTACTGCGGATTGTAACGCCCCTCAACGAGGATATGGAAAAATCTACTTTTCTGTGCCACAGGAGTGCTCTCTATCTCAGTCGCAATTTCAGAGGCCCTTTGCTTGCAATATTTCAAATGTTGGGTCATCTTTGCTTTTTCAAACTCAACTTTGCAAAAACTGCATATGCCTTTTGAAACATCTTTGGTCACAGCCTTGTTTGCCATATGTCATTCCTCTCAAACTCATCCTGGTGAAACATACTAACTTCTAGTTTGTGGCCGATAAGGACCGGTAATATGCTCGAAGCGAGGACGATAGCGCGTAGTGTGATAATCTTCAGGATCAACTCTACGCGCAGGCAAATCTTTACCAGGAATATCCGTGCTGATAAATGCGCCATCTCGGTGGGCTACCATTACACCATACGTGCCGGATTCAACCTGGCTCATGACCAGGTTGGCATAATAAATTGCCATGTGTTTGTCATAAACATCCGGCTCACCGCTACGCAGAAGATATGTTAGATCAATCGGTAGAAAACGTATTCCTGGCAGGCGTTTGGTAAGTTGATCGGCCAGGAATTCAGCCACATTGGCCTTTTTCCGGTGACCATACGCATCAGACTCCCCGACTTCCGGCACCGGCATGCCAAAATTTGCTCCCTCAGAGAGTACCACTGTTGAATAATGTTGCGGATTGAGCCGATCGTCGACGACAAGTTTGGCCAACTGGTCAATGTTGACAGAGATTTCTGGAATCAGCACGCGATCAGCCCAGGTAGCAATAGCTGTCTCAAGTGCGGTAAAACCAGCATCACGACCAAACAGGCGAAACAGTATGGTCTCGCTATGAGACCCTGCGGTAGAGCGAATACGGTTGATAAATTCTGCCGCGCGATTGATGGCTGTTTGGAAACCAATACAATAATCCGTACCAGGCACATCATTATCCATCGTTTTAGGAATACACCAGACTGGCACTCCCTTTGCTGAAAGTATTGCTCCATAGCTCAAAGTGTCATCTCCCCCAATTACCACCAAACCATCCAATTTCAGATAGTCCAGATTCGCTATCACTTCAGCAGTGAGATCAACATGATCACTTGACGCTCGGTCGGCACTATAGGACTTCAGGTGAGGTGGAAGCTCACTCACACGCACACTTGCCGGATTGGTACGTGAGGATTGCAGAATGGTGCCTCCCTGTCTATCGATAGTACGTGTATTCAATCTATGCAAAGGCATTAGATAACCTTCTTGCCAGGTGATGGGGACCTCGAGGTTGAATATCTGAGATTCAACGCTGTGTGATCTATTAAGATAGGTAATACCTTTCCATCCCTGACGCAGACCCGTAATGTGGATGCCCATTGGTTCCGCACGATAGACCAGCGCTTTGATAGCAGCATTTAGCCCAGGTACATCACCGCCACCTGTAAGTACACCTAGTGAACGAATTGGTGCCTGTATCTTTCCTAGCATTGTAGACTCCCTTTCTAGATAGCGTTTTTCTCATCAAACAGTATCTCATAAAGCAGTTATTCAAGCAACTACTTATTGACAGGTATATTAAAACAATGCATACTGCCTCCAGATTAGAACAGCACCTTAAGGACAATGGAAAGAGTCATGAGCCAGAAAACTAAAACGCTTAGAG
>JBKPBA010000222.1:0-10378 GCA_046726675.1 Chloroflexota bacterium | reverse complement strand
GATGCACCCCGCTTCTGGCAGGGACTCAACTCGTCCTCCCACTAATGCACAAGGTCAGAGGAGGACTGAATGGTTGTGCGGCACATCACGCTTGGCACTCAACTGAGGTGGTGCTCCAGGGCGTAGCGCGTAGCTGCGACTCTAGAGGTGACTCCCAACTTGCTATAAATGGAGCGCAGATGCGCTTTGATGGTCAGCAGGCTCACGACGAGCTCTTCGGCGATCTGGGTGTTGGAGAGTCCCCTAGCCACCAGGCGCAGCACTTCGACCTCCCGTTCCGTCAGCCCTTCAGGATAGGTGACCTGTGGCTTGGCCGCGTGAGCCGATGGGATGGCTGGTGGGATCGGGGGAGCTGTCGGTACCGATGTTCGTCCTTGGGCAGCAAGAGCCTGCTCAGCTGTCATGGTTCGTCCCTCTTCCCATATGGCGACGAAGGCTTTCTCCCCAAGCTGAGCGCGTGCGGCAGCCACTGAGCGCTCGTAGGCGGCACACTTGACGGGCGGCATGGGAATGCCCTGGCTTTCTCGCAGAGCCTCCGCTGCACCCCAGAGCTGTGCAGCCCACGTTGGTTCCCCCTGGGCCGCTACCACGTCTGCCAATTCTTCCAGGGACCCAGCATTCATCCTCCCTGGGAAGGTCATGCTCTCTTCATAGAGGGCGCGTGCCGACGTGTAGTCTCCCTGAACGAAGTTCACTTTCCCTAGAAGAGCGAGCGCCTCCGCAGTCGATCCTAGATCTCCGATCTCCTTGCTGAGTCCCAGGCTCTGCTCTGCTAATGAGCGTGCCGTGGGGATGTCGCCCTGTTGGAGGGAGGCCTCTGCGAGGAGGGAGAAGCACACGATCATGTTCCTCCTGTCATTCAACTCTCGCGAGAGTGCCAGGCTCTCTTCGAGCAGCGCACGTACTACGCCCTGATCACCTTGCGTCACCAGGAGGTTCACTGCCAACTCGTAGAGTGTGTATGAGATCCCCCAGCTGCTTCCCAATGCTCTGTGGAGCGCCAAGCTCTCTTCACACAAGCCACGTGCTCTGACGTACTCGCCCTGTAGTCTAACCTGCATTGACAGGAAGTAGAGTGTCCAGGCCATGCCCTCCTTGTCGTCCAGTTCTCTCCAGAGCGACAGGGCCTCCTCGAGGAGTGAGCATGCTGCGGCAAGATCGGTTCGTTGCCCGGCGATCACCCCTCGGAGATAGAGGGTGTGCGCAATGCCGTCTCTGTCCCCAAGCTCCCGGCTCAGCGCCAGAATCTCTTCGCACAGCGCCTCTCCCCGCTCCGTGTCGCCTTGGTACACAGCCAGGCTCGCAGCGCTTTTGAGTGCCTTCGCACGGTAGGCTGTCACCATTCCCTCGCCTCCCACTAGTGCCTGCTCCAGGAAAGTACGCCCTTCACTGTAGTGATCACGCACTACCCAGAACGGTCGCAGCGCCCCACTCAGGCGTAAGGCCAGCTCACGCTTTGGTCTGGCTCCCTCGTCCTCTGCTTGGTCGAGCGACCACGAGAGGGCGGCTCGCAGGTTCTCATGCTCCCGCCCTAACCGCTCCAACCACACGGTTTGCTGCGGGCCTACCAGCTCCGGCTCCGCCTCCTCTGCAAGCCGTAGATAGTAGGCAGCGTGAGCGTGCTGGGTCGTATCCATCTCCCTGGACGCCTCGAGCACCTCCAGTCCAAACTCCCGGATCGTCTCCAGCATCACCAGCCGTGGCTCCTCTCCGTCTTGTTCGGTCTGTTGCAGCAAGCTCTGGTCAAGGAGGGAAGCCACTCCTTCGAACACCCGTCCCGCTTCACCATCAAGAGCCGCACTGATCGCCTCTATTGCTTGCAGGGTACAACCACCGGCAAAGACCGAGAGTCGTCGGAAGAGCCGCTGCTCCTCGCCATTTAACAGGTGATAGCTCCATGCAATAGTGCTGCGTAGGGTTTGCTGCCGTGCTGGCGCATCCCGTGCCCCACTCGTCAACATCGCCAACCGCTGGCCCAATCGTGCGAGGAGGGCCTGTGGCGGCAGGAGTTTGAGGCGGGCTGCGGCCAACTCGATCGCCAACGGCAACCCATCCAGGCGCCTACAGATCTCCGCGATGGCCCTTGCGTTCGCATTGCTCAGCTGGAACTCGGGCTTGACTGTCTGAGCACGCGAGAGGAAGAGGGCCAGTGCTTCATACTGCGCCAGCGTCACTAGGTCGGGCTCACGGTTGGGATCGGGGACGGCTAACGGGGAGACGGTAAACTCCTGTTCAGCTTGCACATGCAGCACCATGCGACTGGTCACCAATACTTTGAGCTGTGGACAGGCCGCGAGGAGCTCTGCCACCTGGATGGCTGCGCCGACCACCTGCTCGAAGTTGTCCAGCAGCAGCAAGAGCTGCTGCTCGCGCAGGAACGCTTTCAGTAGATCGAGTAATGGTTGCTCGGCGATCTCTTTGACGTCGAGCACCTCGGCGATGGTCGACACGACGAACCCGGGATCGCGAATGGGAGCCAGGTTCACGAAATAGACCCCATCGGGGAACACCTCACTGAGGTCGGCTGCCACCTGCAGCGCCAGCCGGGTTTTGCCAATGCCTCCAGGACCCGTCAGGGTGAGCAAGCGCACCTCTTCACGACGCAGCAGGTGCCCCACAGCAACGACTTCCTGCTCGCGCCCAATGAACGGCGTAGGCTGGACGGGCAAATTGTGCGGGTGGGTGTCGAGGGTCTCCAGGGATGGGAAATCAGCAGACAAACCCTCGATGACGAGCTGAAAGAGATGGCTCTTCTGCTGTAAGTCCTTGAGGCGGTGCGCTCCCAGGTCCCGCAGGCTCACTCCTTCCGGCAGGTCATGTTCCACCAGGGCGTGGGTCGTCTGCGAGAGCAGCACCTGCCCCCCGTGCCCAGCACTCATGATGCGTGCGGCGCGGTGCACGTCCAGGCCCACATAGCCCTCAGCGGAAAGCTGCGGCTCGCCCGTATGCACACCCATGCGCACACGCAGGCTCACCCCAGCGGGCCAGGCATGGCGAGCAAGAGCACGTTGGGCGTCGACCGCAGCTGCGAGGGCATCGGTCGCACGCGCAAAAGCCACGAAGAAGCTATCCCCTTGCGTGTCCACCTCAAAGCCATTCCAATGCTGGAAAGCAGTACGAAGGAGTTGGCGACAGGTTGCTAACATCTCAGCGTAGCGCTCACCCAACTGTTGGAGCAGGTGTGTAGACCCCTCGATGTCCGTAAAGAGTAACGTGACAGTTCCTGTCTGCAGCTGAGACATGCAAAGCCTTCTTTCACCTCAATATGGTGTGTCACCATGCTTGAGTTCCTGTACTCACATCAAGCATGATGATCAAATCTCAGTCATTCACCCCAACTATTATATCTCATGGTTGAGATGAGAGTAAGAAGAGCGATGGAATACGTGTACGAGATGTCAAACTGGATGAAGTGGATGACAGCAAGGCAAGAAAGAAAGAAGATATCTAGAATGCATCTGTTGAATCTCATATGACATGCATTCCTAAAATGCACTTTTTGGGAAAGAGGTAAGAAGTCCCATTTAACCACCATTTTTCGGAACAAGTAAAAAAAGCATTCAGGGAATCATAGCTCCTTCATATCGTCAATGCACTCCTCTCGTTCGAACGTTTTGTGGTAGAGTGGGAAAGGTATTGCATGGTCTTCTGTGACATTCAGTGAAAGGCGTTCCATAATGAAAAATCTCACGGCATCGCCGGATTTCGTCATTCGCCCACCCGAAACTGCTGAGGAAATCGAGCACTATTTTCGACTGAACGCAGAGACATTTCGCCCAGATGAGGACACGCTTCTCGTAGCATCTCGCCGTCGTCGGTTCATCGAACTTGATCCTGATTTTCACTTGATACACTTACGGAGCGCTTTTTATGGGAAGACCTACGTGGGGAGCTATCGCATACAAGAACGCTGGTTGTGTGTGGAGTCGAGCAAGCTACGAATCGGGTGTATTGGTGGAGTTGTCACACATCAGAACTATCGCCACCAAGGAGTGGCTACGGCGATGATGAACGATGCCCTCGCTTCTGCCCAGCGTCGACAGTATAGCTTTCTCTTCCTCCATGGTATTCCTGATTACTATCAGCAACATGGTTTCAGTGATGTGATCGAAGATATGCCGCAACACGCCATCGGACGGGCCCTCATTCCAGACCGACCCTCTGAACGATGCTTTGTGCGTGTCGCCGAACGATCTGACGCTGCTCCTCTGCTCGCTCTGTATGTGGAACATTATGGTGCCTCGATGTGTACGTTTGCCCCTACGCGCACGGTGGCGCGCCAGGTTCATTACCTCAAGAACTGGTTTGAGGACCATCTTCCATTGGTAGCCTTCAATCAAGAGGGCAAACCTGAGGGATACGCACTCCTGTCAAGAAAAAGAGAAGAGCTAAGTGCGTATGAGGTTGCAGCAAACACCTGGCCAGCCATACTGGCACTGTTGCACTCCCAGAATACGGTGCATGAAGGAGCACTCGCGTCGCAAACTGAAGTCTCTTGGCCTCTTCCACTGACCGATGCGACATATTATCATCTGGCCGATCATCTACCCATGCGCAGCGAATTAGAGACCTATCCTGATGGCGGGTGGATGGCTCGCATGGTTTCTTTTCCAGCACTTATCCAATCAGTCCTGCCTCTCTGGCAAAACCGCTGGCAAAAGCATCACATTGAATGGACGGGAGTTCTTGTGCTCGTTGTAGACAAGGAGAGGTGCACTCTTGAACTCTCACCATCTCGTCTGAGCTTGGTGGCTCGTCTCTCTAGCGAGGGGCAAGAAGTGAGATTTAGCCAGAAGGGCTTCACGCAACTCGTATTTGGCTTTCGCCCCGTGAGCTGGGTAGCTATACAAGCGGGTCAGCAAGTTCCCGACGAACTCGCCCCTATCCTCGATGTACTCTTTCCCCACAAACAGAGCTGGATTGCTGGATCAGACTATTTCTGATACGCTGCCTGAAAGTTCTCTGAAAACGGACGGTTTTCGGGAACGGCAAAAAAGGAAGTTTTTGATTTTTGGTTCCCAATAACCATGAGAAAACTGCGTTCTATGGAACCAATTATTTTTGTTATGGGCATATTCCTCATGGGAGCGGGATATATAATCAATGCAGCGTGTTGAAAATGGCACAAGAAGCTATGTCAGAAGTAGGAGTGCGACTGCTCTCTTATCCATACTCACGACCATCTCTTGCTCATCCTGCTCCATCTACCTGGTGACTTCGTTTCAACGGAGGAACGCGGTATAGTGTATAATGATGAAAAGGTGAAAGAAAATACCCCTTTGGGCTGTACAACAGATCGCACGAGGCATTGACAAAGCCATCGCGGTGGAAAATCGTCTATGCAAGACAAGCCTTCTCTCCTTCCTTGGCAGGAACCACCTGAGCTTGCACACAGGTATCTATACCCCTTACCTATCCAGTTGACTGCACTGCTGGGGCGCGAGCAAGAAGAGGCGGCAGTATGTCACCTCCTGCGCCATCAAGAGGTTCGCCTGCTCACGCTCACCGGTGCTGGCGGGATCGGTAAAACGCGGTTGGCGCTGCAAGTAGCGGCTGATCTCCTGGATGACTTTGCCGATGGCGTTTGTTTCGTCTCGCTGGCACCTATCAGCGACCCTGAGCTGGTCTTGCCGACCCTTGCCCAGGCGCTTGACCTCAAGGAAGTCGGCGAGAAATCTCTCTTAGACCTGCTGCAAGCGTTTCTGCGCGACAAACACCTCCTGCTGCTGCTTGATAACTTCGAGCAAGTCATCACGGCATCCCCCCTGCTGACCAATCTGTTGACAAGCTGCCCTCAACTGAAGCTACTGATCACCAGCCGAGCTGTGCTGCACCTCCAGGGTGAGCAAGAGTTCCTTGTTTCTCCACTGGCGGTTCCTGACCTCAAGCGACTTCCACACCTCGAAGCCGTGGCGCAGTATGCAGCGGTGGCACTCTTCCTGCAGCGAACGCAGGCTGTCAGGCCTCTGTTCCAGCTCACGAAGGACAATGTGCGTGCAGTTGCCGAGATCTGTGTGCGCCTCGATGGACTGCCTCTGGCGCTTGAACTTGCTGCCGCGCGTAATAAACTGTTTCCTCCGCAGGCCCTCTTGAAACGGCTCGAGCAGCGGCTTTCAGTGCTGACTGACGGAGCGAGGAATCTGCCCACACGCCAGCAAACGCTGCGCAATACTATCCAGTGGAGCTATCTGTTGTTAGATGCTTCTGAGCAGCAACTCTTCCGATGGCTCTCGGTCTTCGTCGGTGGCTGCTCGTTAGAAGCAGTCGAGAAAATCTGGGCCGCTCTTGAGACGAGTCCCCCTCCCATGTCAGTGTGGGATGGCGTGGCCTCGCTCCTTGACAAGAGCTTGCTGCAACAGGGAAAGCAGGAAGGCGACGAACCACGCTTCGTGATGCTGGAGACGATCCGCGAATATGGGCTGGAGGCGCTCACGGCAAGTGGGGAGAACGAGGCCGTCATGCAGGCCCACGCGGCATACTTTTTGAACCTTGTGGAAACGGCAGAGCCAGAATTGGAGGGACCACATCCAGCACTCTGGTGGGAGCGGTTGGAGCGTGAACATAACAACATCCGGGCAGTCATGCAGTGGTTCCTCGAGAGCGAGGAGGAGGGAATGGCTCTGCGTCTAGGGTGTGCGCTGTGGTGGTTCTGGAATTCGCGTGGTCCTGCAAGTGAGGGCAGGAGTTTCCTGGAGCGGGCATTGATGAGAAGCGAAGGGGTCGCTGGAGCTCTACGGGCGAAAGCGCTCTATGTTGTGGGGAATTTTGCCGCTCGTATGGGCGACTTCGATCAGGCAAAAGCATGCTGCATGGAAAGTATGGCGCTCTACCAGCAGAGCGGCGACAGGAAAAAGGTGGGACATGTGTACGGTCATCTCGGCTTCATCGCTTGCTTGAACAGTGAGTTAGGAGCTGCACGCGATTATTTCGAGGAGAGCGTGGCGATCGCCAGGGAGGTAGATGATACGATGGGTATTGGCTGGCAGTTGTGGTGGCTGGCATATGTGAGCTTCTATCAGGGCCAGTACCTGAAAGGTCTTACGCTGGCCGAGGAGAGTTTGGTCTCCTTTCAGAAGGCAGAGAATGCAGGAGCTATTGCCCAAACCCTGTGGTTGCTTGCGCTCATGCACTTCTACTTCCAAGGCAATGTGGTGAAAGCGCAGACCATGGCTGAGGAGTGCCTGGCGCTTGCAAGAGAGATGAACGATTCGGGATATGTAATAGACGCGCTAGATCTCCTGGGCCAAATCGCCCTCCATCAAGGGAAGATAGCCTTGGCGTATTCGCTGTGTGGAGAGATACAGGCACTCTGGAATGAGGCGGAAGGCACGACACGCATGAACAATGTCGCAGCCTACATGGCACAAGTGGAAGCGTGCGAGGGTGATTACCCAGCAGCGCGTGCCCATTTTGAGGAGAGCTTAGCATGTTTGAAAAATGGGTATGGCAAATGGGATATCGCTTTCTCCCTGGAAGGTCTAGCGAGGGTTGTTGCCGCGCAAGGTGAACTCGTCTGGTCTGTACGGCTCTGGGGAGCAGCGGAGACCATCCGTGACGAGCTGGGTACACCAATCTTCCCGATCCATCGGCCTGAGTATGAGCAGACAGTGACTGCCGTACGCAGCGCTCTGGGAACAAGGATTTTTACCGCTGCATGGGCTGAGGGAAGGCAGATGACGCTGGAACAGGCTCTTTCCGCTCAGGGGCAAGCAACCCTCTCTGCACCAATGCTGACAAAACGCTCACGAACCACCCCTGCAAAACCGCCATTGACAGACCATGCTGGACTGACAGCACGTGAGCTGGAGGTGTTGCGCAAGGTGGCACAAGGGTTGACCAATAAACAGGTGGCCCAACAGTTGGTGATCAGTCCGCGGACCGTCAATACCCACCTCACCTCGATCTATGACAAGATTGGGGTCACCTCACGCAGCGCTGCCACCCGCTACGCTCTGGAACATCATCTGGTCTGATGAACGGTCTGTCCATACGCTCTAGGTCTTTTGCTGCTCCTCGTATCCTTGGGCACAAAAGATCGGCGTCATCTCCTGCTGTACTTCTTATTGAGCAATCACATCATCCACTTGAACAACGAAGAACATAAGGGGAGAAAAGGGGGCGCTGAAGTTGTTGTGCAAACAAGAGAGGCAATGCTGCATTATACGAAGGAATGAAAAACGATCATTTGTTGATACTTAGAACCTATTCCAAAAAGGAGTATAACTTCAGAGTGTGAGGCCACTCATTCTCAGCTTGAACGGTCGATTTGCACAATTTCTGGCAAAGCTGTTTACACAATCAAATCTTGCCTCACCTATCAACGTTGCAGAGAGACCGGGATTCGTCAGTAGCACACGTACCCTCACCTCACCTCCTGCTTCCGAGCGATGAGGTATCATGGTGCAGAATCCGTCAAAGCTCTCCTAGAGACTAGTGGTCAAGGTACGCCTGGGATGCAGTGTTCATTCTTTATGTGCGCTTGGAGAAAGGCTACGAGTATGACGAAGTACGGGAGTTAGGAAAGGAATGTGGCTCTACGCTTCCTCTTCGACCCAGGAAGGAAGAAGCGCACATGTTCAACTTGTGAGTTGGCTTTAATGCAATACGCTGAGTCGAACGGACGCTCAGTTGGATGAACCGCTTTCGCAGGATGTTGATCCGCTCTCGACACACAGGTCGAGTACTCTGTGGCTCTGCTCCTTCTCACTTGTGCTTGGATTACGTACCGCGCGACAGAACTATTGGGATAGACTCTCAGTCACATTTTCCTGACGGAAGGACGGAAGAGGGTGCTTGATCGTTGTCACGCTTTCTGGTATACTTCGAGCCGTCAACACACTCCGCATCGTTTCTCTATTCCATGGGGAAGGAAAGAGAACAATGAACGATCACACAGGGCGAGAAGTGCCCTTTTCAGCACGGCAGATTGTGCCTGGACAATTGAGCTATCGTCAACTAAGCCCTGATCAACTCAGCTATCCTCGGGCGGCGAGGAGCCTACGGCACTTCGTCAAAAGTATGAGTGTCGTGGTCATTGTCAGCCTCCTGCTAGTCCTCATCCTGGAGCTTGTTCTTCACGTGAATCAGCAAGGACAGCAGCTAGTGAATCCTACACGAGCTGCCTTGAGTTCGCAGAGCTCGCAAGACGCCTTGATTACCACCCAGGTCAATGACCTGCTCATGCATGAGGCTGCACATCAGCAATTCAGCGGTTCAGTGCTTCTCGCACATAAGGACACGGTGCTCTTGCGCAAGGGCTATAGTATGGCCGACTGGAGCAAGCAGGTACCCAACACACCTCAAACCAGATTTTACCTGGGCTCTACGACCAAGCAATTTACCGCCATGGCCATCCTGATCTTGCAGGAACGGGGCAAACTGCAGGTCCACGATCACCTCTGCTCGTATATTGCGCCTTGTCCCCAGCCATGGCAGCAGGTGACGATCCATGAACTGCTGACGCATACCTCTGGGATCCCGGAACTTGACCATACAAGCCTGTCAAATGCTTCCCCTCAGTCCTGGATCAACGATTTCGACGATGTTCCCCTGGGCTATACGGCAGGCAGCGAGTTCAGCTACTGTAATGTCTGTTACCAGATCCTCGGTTATGTCGTCGAGAAGGTTTCGGGCAAGCCATACTGCATGTTCTTACAGCAGACCATTTTTGCCCCTCTCCAGATGAAGAGGACGGGCTGCGACCAGCCCTATCTGTCCCTACCTGACCGCTCAGTTGGCTACGCGAGCTGGCGTGTCCAAGACGTGTCCATTGGGTGGGAGGCAGCCCCAAAGTGGTCGTTTCTTTGTGGCGCAGGGCTTGTGTACAGTACCGTGGAAGACCTATATCGCTGGGACCAGGCCCTCTCGAGTCACACCCTGATCTCGCAACGGGCGTTAGATGAGGCGTTCACTCCGTATGTCTCATCGCAATACGCTGGATCAAGCTATGGCTATGGATGGTTCATCGCCAAAGCGCCCAGAGCAGGACATCGCTTGATCTGGCATGACGGGAGGGTCGATGGCTTCAGGACCTACAACGGGCTCTACCTTGATGATGGGGTCACGATCATTTTCTTGAGTAACCTGTCAACGCTGGATGAACTGGCACTCGCCAAGGCGCTCGAACAGCTCGTCTTTGCTCACCTGACACGCGTATGAGTAAAACACAAGCAGATGCTTCTGTGTACAGTTCGTTTCACGTTGGCTTGTTGCCACCGCTTCTAGCCGTGTCAAAAGGCTTCAACAGCGCTCATGCTCTCTTTTTGTATACGCTGATGTCCACCAATGTGAGCAGAAATTCGTGGGTGTTGCTCACAGTTTCAGTCCGCTGTCAATTTTGCTGAGTGTGATGAGATGATTGGTGCCAAACAGACAACGT
>JBKPBA010000221.1:0-8926 GCA_046726675.1 Chloroflexota bacterium | reverse complement strand
AAAACATGCTATCTGGCATGGAGCATCTTATACGTGATCTTCAAGCTGGCAAGATGAAAATGACCGATACCGATGCATTTGCTCCAGGGCAGAATCTGGCAATAACACCGGGCCAGGTGATCTACCGCAACAAGCTGATTGAGCTAATCCAGTACACACCAACAACTGAAACGATCCTCGAGATCCCTTTGCTCTTTATTCCACCCTGGATTAATAAATACTACATTCTGGATATGCAGCCGCAAAATAGCCTTATCAAGTTCCTGGTGGACCATGGCTACACAGTCTTTGTCATTAGTTGGAAGAATCCCGATCCATCCATGGCAGATACAACCTTTGAAGACTATATGATGTTGGGGCCCCTAAGTGCGCTAGATGTCATCAAAAAGATTACAAGCGCATCGAAAGTCAATGTCATTGGCTACTGTATTGGTGGCACATTGCTCGCGATAGTTCTTTCCTATCTAGCATCAAAAGGGGATGATACAGTAAATGCTGCTGCCTTCTTTGTCTCGCTACTTGATTTCGCTGAAGTAGGTGATACGGAAGTGTTCGTTGACGAGCCACAACTGAACTATATAGAGGAGCAGATGATGGAGCACGGTTACCTGGATAACCGCTCAATGGCTTCGATGTTCAATATGCTGCGCGCCAACGATCTGATCTGGAGTAACTTCGTTAACAACTACCTGTTGGGCAAAGAGCCACCTGCTTTTGATCTACTCTACTGGAATGCTGATGGTACACGCATGGCTGCTGCAGCGCATGCGTACTATCTCCGTAACACTTACTATGAGAACAACCTCATCAAGCCGAACAAACTTGTCTTGAAAGGGGTACCCATTGACCTCGGCCAGATTCGCCAGGATATCTATGCCGTTGGTACGGAGCAGGACCATATTGTCCCCTGGAAGTCGGCCTGGCGTATCGCACAATTTGTCAGCGGTCCTGTGCGCTTTGCTTTGGGTGGTAGCGGCCATATTGCAGGTGTTATCAATCCGCCCAGCAAAGGGAGAGGTTATTGGATTAACGATAAGCCAGTTGAGAGCGCTGACCAATGGTTAGAGAGCGCGGAGCACCATGAGGGCAGTTGGTGGATTGATTGGCTCGAGTGGCTAAAGCCTCGCTCTGGTAAGCAGGTTGCGACTCCTTCAATGGGCAGTAAAAAATATCCCCCAATCACTCCCGCCCCTGGCACTTATGTGTTAGAGAGATGAAAGCGATCTATGATTGATCCTGAATATTTCCCGCCAGATCACGTACAGCCCCCACAAAGCATTCCATGGGTGGGCGCACAATGCCAGCTCCAACCTGTCCTACACCCGGCAAACGATGTGCAATGCCAGTGTTGATGATCGGCAAAAGATTCTGGCGCACGACCTGTCTGATATCAATACCGGTTGGCGTTCCACGGAAGTTCAGTGATGGCAGTTGATACTGGCCGTCCTCAGATACAGTGATATCGTACATCTCCAGGGTATACTGTAACGCATCGGCGGGCGTCCCACCAATGAACTGCACAATCGCCGGAGCTGTAGCCATTGCGAAGGCTCCAATACCTGCTGTCTCAGATATAGTGCTATCGCCGATATCCGGGTTGGCATCTTCCTCCGAATAACCACTAAAATACAGTCCCTTGACTTGCTGAGATGGACCCACATACCAACGATCACCCAGCCCACTCACGCGAATGCCGAAGTCAGTACCATTGCGCGCCATTGTGGTTACCACACTACTGAAAGGGATGCCATGCGCTGCCAGCGTTACGGCCTTACAAGCGGCCATCGAAAGGTTCAGGTAAAAAAAGTCATTGCCATGAATGTAGCGCAGCACGCTCGCTGTTTCTTCAGTAGAGTTTCCCGTTTCCACCAGATATGCTGCGATCTCGCGAAAGAAAAGAGAAGTTGCGGCCTTATTGCGATTGTGTAACTCATCGCCCATTTGCAGCGCTTGCGCCGTCATGGGTTTGACCTCTAAACCACCTGTTGCGCGTACAGCGCGAGCCAGAGCGGGTCCCAACACCTGCTCAATCCATCGCAACTTTGCCAGAACATCAGGGCCGTTAGCGCCGTAGCGCAACACCTTTCCCAACCCCTCATTTAGTGTGCTGAATGTTTGATGTCCATAGATTGGCTCATCTATTACCAAAACTGGCATAGATGCAGAGATAAGCCCAGCCATCGGCCCAACTGCGTTATGGTGATGACATGGCTCGAAGGAAATTTCGCCACTCGCCGCTAACTGCTCTGCTGCCGCAGTATCCGGAACTAACCCTTCATACAGCAACGCTCCGATGATTGCACCACGCAAGGGACCCGACATGCGCTCCCAGGTGATCGGCGGCCCAGCATGCAGCAGCAAGTGTTTATGCATTCCCGGGATCACTTCGTGAGCTGGACGAACATCAACCAGGCGCGGACGCGCGGTAATCATACGCTGCACTGCCTCCTGGTTGGCTCGATCTACTCGTTCATCCCCCAACAACATGCTCAGAGCCGCATCGGTATTGCCCACCGCAGGCTGCCAGGCAACCCGCGTTAAAGGCACGCCTTGAGAAGCCAGTGGATCAGCAAAGAGGTCAGCGCCAACATTAATGATGTGTAAAGGAGAACCAAAGAGGCTGGAGTCAGAATTATCAGTCATAGTGGGTCTGCCTTTCAAAGGTGTTCATACATTCGATAGCTATACTCCGCATAGAGCTTGTAGGCAAGCATGAGTACACAGCAATGGTAGCCTAAATCATCGTTTATGCTTTTCCCACTAGTGCTGCCGCTGCACGTGCTGCCACCTCATTGCTTTCATAAACCATAGCGCCGGCAGCCTCGAGCGCTGAACGCTGCATCGATAGTCGCTGTGGATCGCCCTCGGTCCCGCATAGAGAGATGATCACCGGCAACGATCGTCCGGCAGCTCTTGCCTTCTCACGAGCCTGGACAATGGCTGGTGCATACACAGCCGCCGGATTCTGCTGGGTGCAGAACCCCAGGACGATATCCAGCAAAATTACCGCCGTCTCAGGATCTTCCGCAGCGCGTGTCAGATACTGCAAGCTTAAGGTTGGGTCAATCATCGGATGTGGTCGGCCACGTGTGAATTCATCTGAACCCAGGTCCAACGCTGTGTGTCCGCGAAATGTCTCTCCGGCTGCCAATGCCCATTCAGGATGTAGAGGAATATTGGATGCGACTGGACCAAGTTGCTCGTTGAGCAGCAACATCGCCTCGTCACACAGTGTGCCGCCGGAATATAGTGCGCGGATATAGCGTTGCAACGGTGCCAGTTTCGCACGCTCCTTTGCCAAATCATACTTGTTGAGCGCATCCTTGCCAGGTACACGCCTGCGATCACCTCCTGCTAGCGAGACGGCCAATTCAGCGCCTTCGGTCAGCGTTCTTGCCATTTGTGCATTTCCTGCTACAGCAGCGAACCTTTCCTGCGCTGCGCCAAGGAAGACAACCACTACAGGTTTCGTAATCTGAGCTGCAGCCAGAATCTCACGAGCTACTTGCTCAGCAGGTGGCTTTGAAACCAGGACGATTACCTCTGTATGCTCATCGTGAGCCAGCAATTCAAGTCCCCTGCGCATCATGACACCCCCGATGGCCTCAGAGAGATCTCGTCCACCGGTGCCGATGGCCTGCGAGATGCCCATTCCTGCTGCAGCAATTAGACAGATAAGTTGTTGCATACCTGTCCCAGATGCTCCGACGATACCAATGGAACCACGTGGCGCAACGTTACTAAAGCCAAGCCCGATGCCGTTGATAATTGCGGTCCCACAATCTGGGCCCATCAGTAGGAGACCTTTGCTAATTGCCAGGGCTTTGAGACGCTTCTCCTGCTCCATGGGCACGTTGTCGCTGAAGAGGAAGACATGCAGTCCGTGGTCTAATGCCTGCTCCGCTTCGAGCCAGGCATGCTCACCCGCTACGGAGATTACTGCTAAATTCGCCGCTTCATCACGCTTTAATGCCATTTCCAGAGATCGGGCTGGTAGTATTTCTGTGCTGCTCGGAGCACCCCGGTCGCCTCGTGAGGTCAGTCGTTCTTCTGCAATGGTCAGAGCTACCTCTGCATGCGCCTCATCTATTGCACGCACCACGAGCAGCAGATCCTCAAGGCCAGGAGGCGTCTGCTGCTCGGCAAGAAATGTAGTAGGCATCAAGTTGGCATTGAGCAGCAATTCGAGGTTCACTTCCGTTGCCATGACCGCGCCGATATCTTCTACGCCGGGCAGATCCTTAGCGGCCTGTGCTACGGACATCAGGGTAATCGAATCATAGTACGTATTACGCTTAAGCAGCGCTTGAATGACCATTAGCAACCTCCAATTTAATCGATTTCACCCTCCAGCGCTCGCAAGCCAAGCAGCATACCCAACAAGGTATCACCACCAGAGCTTGCACCAAAAGCCAGAACACGATCCGCAGCATCCAGCACAGTCTCAGTCGCTTCAGCAGGAAGCTTCAAAGTCAGCAATAGCGTGCCAAATTGTTCTGCCACTTCACCTCGAGCAGCATATCCCAGCAAAACGGCACTTAAAGTTGTAGTACGTGGTTTTGCCACTGCGGCAATGGTCGAAGCAATGTGTTTACGGGATGCAGAGTCTGCGCTAAGTTGTGGGCTGAGCAATGCCATAATAGCTGCAAAACCCCCAAGTACATCATCTCCAGAGGGAGTGAGACCAGGTCCTAAACCAGCCAGTCCACGCGTGGCTTCTTCGAGACCTGCAATGTTCTGCCGCCAACTTGCCTGCGCGAGCAATCGCAGCTTGGGCATGGCCATCCGTGAAAGAGATGTTTCTTTATGCGGTTGTTTGAGCAATAACGATCCAACTAGTGGAGCTAGTCCACCTTGATGTTGCTTATCCGCGAGGAATTGAGTAAGCAAGCGAGTATGTTGCGCGACTGTTTCACGGTGCCAATGGTATGCAATTACATCTGGTCTCGGTTCCCATGCGGGTGTATCAGACAGATGAAATGAGAAGTTGCAGGTTGGAATAGCTAATCTATCATTGCCAACAAAGACTTCCATACCAGGTCGCAGGTTTGGCAATAGCTCATCCGTCACTACTGACCGCAGTCGTACGCCGTTCGGCATGCGTGGCAATTCGTCGCTCAACAAGGCCAGTATGGTACCGTCATGGGTAATATTCACGGCCTTACGAAAGACGCTGTGGATGGTGCCGACCAGTGGCTCCTGCTCGAATATCGGCTGTATGGGTCGACTATAATCTGCAGCTACCAGGGAAACGGTCATGCTCTCCCTCTTGACGTTACATGTCGGCAATGATTGCCAAAATCTTACCACATTTGTAATCAGTGGTGTTTGTTGGTCTTCCTGTGTTAGTGAAGGTATTGTTTGAACCAATCCGTTGCTAACCGGGCTACTTCCTCCAATGTGCCCGGCTCTTCAAACAGATGTGTTGCCCCTGGAACAATCACCAACTGCTTCTTCCCGTTTAACCTTGTATAGGCTTCGCGATTCAGTTCAATAACGACATCATCGTTGCCACCGACAATCAAAAGGGTAGGCGACTGAACATGCACGAGCGCTTCTTCTGCCAGGTCAGGACGCCCACCGCGAGAAACCACTGCGCCGATCTTTGAACCCTCCTCTGCGGCAGCTTTAAGTGCCGCGGCTGCTCCTGTGCTCGCTCCAAAATACCCGATCATCAAGTCTTTTGTGCGCTGCTGCTCTTGCAACCACCTCGTAGCCAGGAGTAGACGGTCGGTTAGCAGATCGATATTAAACCGGGTTTGGTATATGGCATCTTCCTTCTCTGTAAGTAAGTCCATGAGCAGCGTCCCGATGCCCGCTTCATGTAGCACTCCGGCTACAAAGTTGTTTCTAGGGCTGAAGCGACTACTCCCACTTCCATGTGCAAAGACGACAAGGCCTTGCATCTGCCTGGGAAGAGCCAGTGATCCCTCCAGTTTAATGGAATCGATTGGTATGTGTACAAGCTGTTCAAAATGGTTTGTTGCCATTTTATTACCCCCTACGTATACAGAAACGCTGCTTTCGTGCCTTGATACACAGCTTAACGTATTTCGCTTCTACACTTTGTGTCAGGCAAGCTGTAAGGTAATAGCTGCACTGCGTGTCATCTCAGTGTATAAAGAATTTACTCCGCATGAACACTGAATGTTGTCACACTGCATTCATGTGTGTCGCTTGCGATGTATCTTTGCCGGTTTTCTTCTTGCGGTTCGATGCTGTTGGTGCCTTTCGTGGTTTTCGCTCAGTAGTCAGAAGCCCATGATTGGCCTGTTCAAGCAAGCTGCGTACCTCTTCATCGGATGTTTGCGAAAATTGTCTGTACCAGTAGCCGACTGCAATGAACGGTTCCGGTCGTATAACGCATACTATCTCATCTACTTCCACCGCAAACTCATCGCAAGTTGAGGGTGCGGCGGTTGGAACAGCGATGATGATGCGGGCAGGCTGCCGCTCTTTCAGTGCTGCGACAGCAGCATGCATCGTTGCGCCAGTTGCGATTCCATCGTCCACAAGTATGACTTTGCGACCACCTACGTCATACGCGGGGCGTTCTCCACGAAAGAGGCGCTCGCGTCGCTCCAATTCCTGTAGTTCCTGTGCTGCGATCTTATCGATCACCTCATCGGGTATACCCAGAAATTGCACGACATCTTTATTGAGTATGCGTATTCCACCAGTCGCAATAGCCCCCATCGCCAGTTCTTCTTGCCCAGGTACACCAAGCTTGCGGACGATTATTACATCTAGTGGAGCGTGTAGCGCTTGAGCAATTTCAAAAGCAACGGGTACACCACCACGAGGCAAAGCAAGCACAATGACGTCCTGCCGGTCAGCATATGCGGCAAGCTGTGTCGCCAGTAATTTTCCTGCTTCTGTTCGATCACGAAATTGAGTTAACATCTTTGCTTCTCATCTATTCATAGGTGCAACGATCATACCGCATTACATGCGGTGCGTTAATTGATCATGTACATGATATCCGCGTCTTCAATAGTTGTATGGATTTACGAAATCCGCATTATTACAAACACTAAATACAATATAGTATGTTAACAAAACCTATCCGTGACTGCATTGGCGTGCGCGGGAAAACCCTCGAATTCTGCAAGGCGTCGCGTCGTCTCATTTAACGAAGCATACCCCTCTTGTGTCAGGTAGGCAATGCCAGTACGTTTCAGGAAATCAAATACCGTTGTACAGGAAAATGTATGGGCAAAGCCACCTGTGGGTAGGCATGCGTTCGTCCCTACGCAATAATTGCCTGTACAGAACGGTGTATACGGTCCAATTAGTATTTCGCCAGCATTCTTCAAGCCTGGCAGAATCGCGAATGGCTCTCGTACCTGCACTTCGAGATGCTCTGGAGCATATTCATTGACAAAATCAATTGCTTCCTCCATGTTTGGAGCCAGTACTATGCCACCTGTTCCTTCTGGTGCTTCGAATACTGTACGTACAAAATCCTGCCGCCAATCAGGTAGCGCAGCCATTTTTTCTGGAAGTAAGCTCATCACTGCTTCTGTCAGAGAACGGCTATCAGTCACCAACAAGCTAGAAGAATCTGGGCCATGTTCACCCTCGATCAACAAGTCTCTTGCCAGTAGCTCAGGATCGGCGCTCTCATCAGCCAGCGTGATAGATTCACTTGGACCGGCAGGTAAACCCACATCTACCGTTCCATACAACAACCTTTTAGCAGCAGCTACATAGCCACTCCCTGGACCGGTTAGCTTATGCACTCGCTTGATAGTCTGTGTACCATAAGCAAGCGCTGCGATAGCCTGCGCACCGCCGATGCGGTATATCTCGTGCACCCCGCACAAATCAGCAGCTACAAGTGATGCAGGATCAACTGTTCCGTCTGGGCCAGGAGGTGTGCAGACAACAATACGTGGCACGCCTGCAATGCTGGCAGGTGTCGCGAGCATATACATTACAGAGGGAAACGCGCCTTTCCCTCGCGGAACATAAAGCCCTACAGATGTTATCGGTGTGATCTTCTCTCCAGCCATGACGCCTGGTTCGACCTCTGTGAACCATTGCTCGTGCGGCATTTGCCGTTCATGGAACGTACGAACATTATGAATAGCATGCTCGATAGCTGCACGCACTGATGGGTCGAGCAATTTGTGAGCCTGCTCAATTTCATCCCGCCTCACTCGCAGCCGATCAGGTGAAAGTTGTACGCGATCAAAGCGTGCTGTTAACTCAATAAGAGCTTCGTCCCCGCGATCACGGACTTTCTGTATTATAGGGCGTACCCGCTCAGTGAGTTCATCAATTTGCAATTCCGCGCGGCGCAACAAACGTACTCGCTGTAAAGCGTTCATCGTCGCTAATTCATAAAAGTGGATCATTATTACTGCCCTATCAAACCTTTCCGGCGCATCTGTGCCAGGTCAAATTCAACCGGAGCCAGGGGACTCACTCCTGCTTCAGCGCATGCCCAGCCAATCAACGCAAAGCCAATCTGCAACCCCTTTACAATCATGGCAGGGTCGTTGCCAGCCAGCAGACTCAGGCAGTTCTGCTGTTGTTCTACCGACCAACTCAAGTCGTGCTGCTCATAGTATCCATCTAACACTGCCACATGCGGCTTAAAATCATCGTATCTTATTTTCTTAACTGCCGCCAGCAGTAGCAGCCAGTACCCAACCTGGCTACCCTCAAGTATCGTGTCGGATTGCCGATCGGTATGCACATGCCCACCGCTTTGCACTTCTGCCAGTTCTTGCAATTCATCTCCCAGCCGTGAAACCAGGTAACTCTGGCTATGCTCTTGCAGCAATCTTGACGTGTTCGACTCCTCGCTCAAATCATGCTCGCGCAAATAGATATAGGCGCCATATAATGGGAGCATTTTCTTTTCTAAAGCTAAACTAAGTTGAATTCTTGACTGCGCATCTTTAGCGTTCATAGACAA
>JBKPBA010000220.1:0-11293 GCA_046726675.1 Chloroflexota bacterium | reverse complement strand
GCCCACTGCATCAATACCCGTTGCGCCGGAAGTCACAGCGCCGGTTGCCGAGATCAGCGAAGCGCAAGTTCCAGAAATTGCGCTTGAAGATTTGCCTCCACTGGAATACGCAGAATTGCAAGCTGCCAGCTCACGGAGGCGACGAAGACGACGCTCCGGTAGTTCAAGTCAAGCAGCTATAACTACAAATGCTTCTGCTAATCCTGTGGTTACAAAACCAGTGACACCTGAGCAGACAGTAACAGGAGCACAAATACCGTCGTCTTCGTCTCCCGTCTCCTCTCCTGCCACTGGAACGCGCTCCATAGCGGTACCAGGAAGTCCTGTGTCATCGACAGGCCAGTACAGTATCCAGTCTGGTCATACTGTAAGCCAGATGAATCAAGGGAATGGCGAGTCAGGGCCATTCATGGGGCCAGAACCTTCACCTGCTCGTGGCAGCGGTAGCAGTATGCCGCGTAATGTGCGGCCAATTCGTAACGAAGTTCAACGCATGCCCGCTTATCCTGTTCGCCCAGAGGGAGCAGCTTCCTCTGCTTCGATCAACCATCTAGCGAACGTTGTTGCGCAAGCGATACAAACACAATCTGATCGCATGGTAGCCGAGTTACGGCGCGCTAATCAGATTCCAACGAATGTCTCTGTTTCACTTCCCCCATTTCCTTCAACTGAGCGGGTAGGCGTTTTCGTAGATGTTGCCAATCTGCTCTATTCGGCACGTACACAGCGTTTGACAATCGACTTTGGCAAGTTACTAGACTTCCTGCGCGGCAACCGCCGTCTTGTAAGAGCGCATGCCTATTGTCCCACTAGCCCACAGCCTGGTGATGATCAAATGTTCTTACAAGCTGTAAAAGGGTTGGGATACCGCATTACTACCAAGAACTATAAAACATTCTCCAGTGGCGCGAAAAAGGCCGACCTGGACCTGGATTTGTGCATGGACGTTGTGCGACTGGTGGATGGGAAGGCCGTTGATTGTATCGTGCTGGTCAGTGGGGATAGTGATTTTATGCCCATGCTCGACTACTGCTCAGATCACGGTGTGCGTGTTGAGGTGGCTGCGTTCGACGAATCGATGTCCGCTACATTGCGCCAGAGTTGCGATCTCTTCATCAACCTCTCCATGCTCGACGAAATTAGAGCGTAAATATAATGTCAATTGTAGGGGCGCGATTTATCGCGCCCTGGGTGGGGTGAGCAAGCTTGCCATTTTACCCGAACCCCATAATAGGAAGAATCGTCCCCTTCTTCTGTGAGAAATAAACTCTTCGTGACGTATAATTCATAACAGGGAAAGCCTGTAATTTTACTCATTCCATTAGTCGGAATAACGTTCCTTGCCGTATCTTTCATGATATATTAGAGCTTGAGAGAAGTTCTGTTCTTCGCCTCATCCGCGTACTTATTTGGGCGAATACGGCGTTTATCTCATATGTTTACCTTCATCATGAGCGGATCGGCGTTCAATTGCTGTATTTTTGGACAGAAAGGAAAGGAAGCTAATATGCGAAGAATTAGCGGCCTCGCCCCTATCACGACGTTCTTTGTCTTACTAGCGATGTTGCTTACCGCGTGCGGCGGCTCAAGCACATCAAGTGGTGGAGGTACCACCCCTACTGCTGCTCCAACTGCGACGGTAGCGTTAGTGACTGACATTGGCGGTCTCAATGACAGGGGCTTTAACCAGCTTGCCTATACTGGTTACACACAGGCTAAAAACCAGTACCACTTCCCTGAGAAAGTCATCCAGACCCAATCACAGAATGACTATGTTAAGAATCTTACTCTGGCTGCGCAAAGCGCCAACCTTGTAATTGCGGTAGGCTTTTTGATGCAGACCCCATTGGATCAGGTTGCGAAGCAGTTCCCCAACGTGAATTTTGCTATTGTCGATGGTTGCGCACTTCCTAATGGCTCCTTCAATTGCGACCCACTTCCTAATGTTTCCCCGCTCTTCTTTAAGGAGCAGCAAGCCGGATGTCTTGTTGGTGCGATTGCAGGTCAAATGGAACTTGATGGCAAAACCAAAGTGCCAAATTTACTTGGAGCCAGCACCATCGGAGCAGTGGGTGGAATACCCGTCCCGGCAGTCGTGCGCTATATTGCTGGCTACAAGTACTGCGCTAAAAAGGTTAATCCAAATGTGAAGGTCTATGTCAACTATTCACAGGACTTTGCTGATACTGCGAAATGCAAAGATGCCGCTTTGTCGCAGATTAACCAGCATCAGGCCGATATTATCTTCCAGGTTGCTGGTGGTTGTGGAATTGGCGCACTCGATGCAGCTAACTCGAAAAACGTTTACGGTATTGGCGTTGACGCTAACCAGGGGTATCTCTATCCGAGCGTTATTACAAGCGCACAAAAGCGTGTCGACGTTGCTGTGTACACAATCATTAACGTGACGGAAAAGGGAAAATTTAACAATAACCTGCCAAAATTTGATCTGACAAATGATGGCGTGACTTATTCTCCCCCCAGTGCGGCTGTACCCGCCGACGCGAAAGCAACTGCGGACTCGTTTGCATCTCAGATCAAATCCGGTACGCTGGTTGTACCTGAAGATATTCCAAATCCTAACACGCCGTAGGCCAACAGCAATGCTTGTTTCTCATAACTGCTCATGTTATGATAAAAGCATAGTTTCGCTGTAGGGGCGGCCCTTGATGTATTGGCTGCAACGCAATCACCAATCATGGTGTAGAGCGACTTGAGACAACCAGAGCAGGGCGACCACAAGGGATCGCCCTTACTATGTTCATTTGGGTATATTCAGCTCAGTCATAGTAGGGGCGATCCCTTGTGGTCGCCCTGTTGGACATATGGTCACCCGGCTGGGTACTGGACAGTAGGAGGAAGTCGATATGGCTGTGCCAACCGCGCAACACAGGGAGTCTAAGGAGCAAACCCCTGGTTCGAATTTTCTCGCATGGATCCGTCGAACTGGTGCATCGATTGCCAGCCCCGTCTTTGCTGTAGTGCTGGCAATGGTTGCTGGTGGCATTGTAATCATGATTACTTCGCCGGGATCACTGAGTGATCGCTTCTCAGCAGCCGTCAGCGCCTATCAAGCTCTTTGGCAAGGATCTTTTGGAAGTTTACAGAGTATCTCCTATACTCTGGTGATTGTAGGTCCGCTCATTTTTGCAGGCATTTCAGTGGCAATCGCCTTTCGTGCCGGCCTTTTCAACATTGGTGCTGAAGGCCAACTTGCTGTAGGATCGATTATAGTTAGCGCAATTGGCCTGCATGCTACGAACTGGCCGGGCTGGCTGCTGATTCCAACATTGGTTATTGCTGGCGCACTCGCAGGCGCCATTTGGGGTGGAATTGCCGGGGCGTTGAAAGCCTGGCGTGGCGCGCACGAAGTCGTCACTACAATTATGCTGAACTGGATCGCTTTTTTTGTCGCTGACTATTTAATTAATGGCCCTCTCAAGGATCCAGCGCTGGCGAATTCTACTTCTCCACTCCCCTCACAGGCGACATTTCCGCAAATTTCCGTTTTCTACAACAATACTCTGGGTACTTTTCTGCCCAAGATTCCAACGCCCCAGGCATATTTAGTGGATGTCACCTTCATTTTCGCAATTGTGGCCCTTGTAGTCTATTGGTTCATCTATGCCCGCACAACATTTGGCTATGAGATCCGTGTGATTGGACAGAATCCCAAAGCAGCGAGGTACGCAGGTATCTCTGTCAAATGGAATACGTTTGCGGTAATGGCACTTGCAGGCGCCTTTGCTGGCCTGGGTGGGGCCTTTCGCTTGATGGGGCAGTTCCCCTACTATTTGAATGGCTCTTCCTTCAGAATTGATTATGTGGGTTTTGATGCCATTGGGGTCGCCCTGCTAGGAAAAACGACAGCGATAGGAGTTTTCTTTGCCGCCCTTCTCTTTGGAGGATTACGACAGGGCGCTGGCCTCATGCAACTGAGTGCAGGTGTGCCAGGTGATCTTGTTTATATCATTCAAGCTTTTGTCCTGTTCAGTATTGCCGCTGATTTCTTAACTGCCATTGAGCGAGCCTGGCCTAAGTGGTTGACATTTCGTCGAAAGCCATCACTGGCAACTGCGGGTGGAGGGGCAACGATCGTTGATCTACCTGGAGATGAGAATGGGAATACAAGTCATGAAGGAATCATCGATGTAGGTTCTCAAGCAAGCGACTTGACTGCTGAGCGAAGCTCTGATCAGAGTTTGGATAGCTGATTTGGGGATGATAAAGGAGCTATATGTAATGAAGAAGTTGGATGTATTGCATACTCGAACTGCTTACATGCATGTGTTTCGTACAGCCAGGATCATCTCCGAGGAGGAATAATTATGTTCTTTCAAGTCTTGTTACGGGTGTTCACTTCCGCAGACCTTTGGCAGGCGACAGTAGTATTTGCCACGTTGCTTGTCTTACCAGCGCTCGGCGGTGTAATTTCTGAACGTAGCGGCGTTGTCAACATTGCTATGGAAGGAATGATGCTCACAGGAGCCTACGCTTCTGTTATGACTGCACAGGCAACGCATAGTGTGTGGGGAGGTGTGATTGGCGCCATGATTGCAGGAGGCTTGATGGCGCTCATCCATGCGGTCGTCTGCATCAATTTTAGGGCCAACCAGATTGTGAGCGGGATCGCTATCAATATTTTTGCACTGGGCCTGACCAATTACCTTCTCTTCGTTCAGACAGGGGGGCAGGGAGTACCATCTTTACCAGGCGTACTACGCCTTCCCACGATCACCTGGGGACCTCTCGCCAACATCCGTTTTCTGGGTCAGGTTCTGTTTCAGCAGAATATCATGTTTTATATTGCTGTGCTTATTGTAGTGGGTATGACGTTTCTCCTGTTCCGCACAAATATTGGTTTGCGTATCAGGGCTGTCGGTGAGCATCCACAGGCAGCCGATACCGCTGGTGTGAATGTATACCTGGTGCGTTACCTGTGTGTGATTAGCAGTGGGTTACTTTCTGGTTTAGGGGGCGCGTTCCTGGCGCTAGGTATTGCCGGTATATTCAACTCAAATATGACGGCAGGTGCAGGCTTTATTGCTTTGGCAGCCATGATTTTTGGCAAATATAATCCCCTGGGGACAGCCGGTGCTTGTATTCTCTTTGGATTGGGCGAAGCTCTAGCTGTACGCATGCAGGATACGGGGATTTCTCCCTACCTGCTTAGTACCATACCATATATACTAACGCTAGTTGCGCTTGTTGGCCTGGTTGGCCGAACTACACCGCCTGCTGCGGATGGTATTCCCTATGAACCAGGCGGCGCAGAATAATGCATCCGGCATTCGGATAAGACACACGCTAGCCATACTGGTAGAATTCCCGAATGTCTTTTCAATAAGAGGAGGCGAACATCAATGCAAGAAAGTACAGCGGTGGCAACAACAAAAGAGGATGCTGCACCTCTGGCGATAGAGATGCGTGACATCACCAAAGCCTGGCCAGGTGTGGTGGCTAACGACCATGTCAACCTTGCTGTACGCAAGGGAGAGATACATGCCCTGGTTGGTGAAAACGGGGCGGGTAAAACTACCCTGATGAATATTCTCTATGGCCTCATCAAGCCTGATAGCGGAGAAATTTTTGTGAACGGGCAACCCGCGCACATAACCGGCCCGCGTGACGCTATCCGGTTGAGGATTGGTATGGTACACCAGCACTTCATGTTGATTCCTCCTTTAACCGTGGCAGAAAATATCGTCCTGGGGCATGAGCCTGGCAATCTTGCAACTGTGTATGAAGTAAAAAAAGCGCGCGAGTCCATTCTCGAATTGAGCAAGCAGTATGGTTTGCCTATTGATCCAGACATCCGTGTCGAAAGGCTCTCAGTAGGTTTACAGCAACGGGTAGAGATTCTTAAAGTACTCTATCGTGCTGCTGATATTCTAATTATGGATGAGCCAACCGGTGTTCTCAGGCCCCAGGAGGTATTTGAGCTTTTTGGTGTTCTCAAAGGTCTGGTAGCGCAGGGTAAGACTGTTATCTTCATCACACATAAACTGCGCGAAGTGCTTGAACTTACTGATACCGTCACGGTGCTTCGTCGCGGTAAAAATGCAGGCGAACTGGTGACAAAAGAAACGAATCAGGCTGAGATCGCGCGTATGATGGTTGGGCGTGAGGTTCTGCTGCGTGTGAATAAGACACCTGCTCACCCTGGGACTGTTGTGTTACATATAGAGGATTTACATACTCTGTCGGATCGCGGCCTGGAGGTTTTGTATGGTATCAGCTTTGATGTACGTGCAGGGGAAATTCTTGGTATCGCGGGCGTCGAAGGTAATGGTCAATCCGAGCTTATCGAGGTATTGACCGGCATGCGTAAACTTACTAGCGGTAAAATTACCATTACTCAGATCAAAGATGGGAACATTGGTGAAACGCTTGACATAACCGCGATGAATGCGCGTGAAGAGCGCCTTGCGGGACTTGCCCATATTCCAGAAGATCGTCGTGGTAGTGGCCTTGTGCTTGGAGATTCTATTGAAGATAACATGATTTTGGGACGCCAGCGTTGGCCGCAATTCTCATGGAATGGTTTGGTGCTTCTCCTGCGCAAGATCTTGGGCTGGGCAAAACGACTCGTCAGCGAGTTTGATGTGCGAACGCCCTCAGTTGAAGCCGTAGCCGGATCGCTTTCAGGCGGAAATCAACAAAAAGTTATCATCGCTCGTGAGTTTGCTAGCAACCCCCAGGTATTAATTGCTGCTCAGCCCACGCGCGGTGTTGATATTGGTGCCATCGAGTTTATCCATCGCCGTATCATTGAGCAGCGCGACGCTGGCAAAGCTGTCCTGCTTATCTCAGCCGAGTTAGACGAGATTCGCTCGCTCTCTGATCGTATTGCAGTAATGTATGAGGGCGATATCGTCGATATCGTTTCGCCAGATGCCACGGAGGAGCAATTGGGCATTATGATGACGGGAGGACATGTGAAGCAAGAAAGTGCCTGAAAACAAAGGTGCGCCAATAAGGCATCAATCGGAGCCGCCAAACCCTGTCATTATGCAGCGAGACAGATCCTTCGCTTCGCTCAGGATGACAACTGGGGCAGCAGCACAAGGACAACCGAGAGAACCCTCCTGCCTTGTCAGAGTACCGCAGCATTGTCATGCTGAGCGCAGCGAAGCATCTCGTGTATTGTAGGGACGGGGCTTGCCCCGTCCTGGAAATGCTAGCCCCCATCCTCGATCGGTTTTCCTCCGCCAGGAGAATTTCCTTACACCCGCAACCCCAGAACCCCTACCAATCGCAAAATCTCCGCTCCCGTACTCACATTATTATTTACTATT
Organism: Chloroflexota bacterium; assembly: GCA_046726675.1. Lineage (GTDB taxonomy): Bacteria > Chloroflexota > Ktedonobacteria > Ktedonobacterales > Ktedonobacteraceae > DATMNR01. The sequence continues at coordinate 3,995 of JBKPBA010000220.1, read as the reverse complement.
ACCATCTCCGCGGCTTGCCTGAGCAGCAGCAAGGCTTGCGGTGTGTTCAAATCGTTCTCCATAGCGGCAACGAAAAGGCCGTGTAGCAGGTTATCTGTTCCATCTACATGATAGCCAACGAGTGCGCGTACCTGTTCAAATAATCTGACTGTCTCAGTTGCTACCTGTAGATCTTCGGGGAAACATTCCCAGGGATAGCGATAGTGATGGTTCAGCAGGGTCACACGAATAGCATCGGCGCTGTAGTCCTTAAGCAGATCACTCACGAGCGTCAGATTGCCTAGTGACTTGCTCATCTTCTCACCGTCCTGGTGTACCAGACCGGTATGCATCCAGATACGCGAAAAAGGCGCTTTGCCTGTAAAGTGTTCGGATTGTGCAATCTCACATGTATGATGCGGGAAAGCAAGGTCAGCCCCACCACCATGGATGTCAATCTGTTGACCAAGGTAGCGCATCGACATTGCACTACACTCGATATGCCAGCCGGGGCGTCCCGGACCCCACGGGCTGGGCCAGGATGGTTCACCGGGAGCTTGCGCTTGCCAGAGGACAAAATCAAGCGGATCTTTCTTGTGAGGATCATCGGGGAAATTCCCACGCTCATTGGCGATGGTAAGCATGGACTCATAATCATTCAGACCAATGGCGTGAGCCATAATACCAAACTCTGGATCCTGCCGAACGCTGTAATAGACATTACCCTCACGCTCGTATGCGTATCCACGGGCCAAAAGAGTCTGAGTAATCTCAATCATCGTGGGGGTTTCCTGGGTGGCATGAGGATAAACATCCGGGCGGCGCACGTTTAGCGCGTCCATATCACGCAAGTATCGCTCTGTCTCACGCCTTCCCAGTTCGTCCCAGGCCATACCTACTTCTCGAGCCTTGCGCAGGATATCATCATCGATATCAGTGACATTTTGCACGTATTTGACGGTAAAACCGCAAAATTCTAAGTAGCGAATTAAAGCATCGAAGGAGACATAGGTGAAAGCATGACCCAGGTGAGTTGTGTCATATGGAGTGATCCCGCAGACATACATATGTACCATCTTGTCATCCAGGGGAACAAATTCTTCAAGCGATTGCGTAAGCGTGTTGAACAGTTTCATTGGGTGGATTCTCCTCGCTCAGCCCCAGAGTGGCGTTGAAAAGATGGATAGGCGTCAAGGCCGAACAAACGAACGGCATTGGCTGTAGTGATCTGCGCAATCTCCTCGAAACTCATACTCCTAATTTCGGCCAGCTTTTCAGCGACATGTTTGACAAATAACGGCTCATTGCGCTTTGCTCGTAACGGCTGTGGAACAAGGTAGGGACTATCTGTCTCAACCAGGATACGATCTAAAGGAGCCATACGCGCTACTTCTGGCAGGGCATTACCCTGGCGCGTAAGCGGCCCAGCGAATGAGAGCATAAAGCTATTGAACGCAAGGCACTCTTCGGCCTGTGCGACATTTCCCGAAAAACAATGAAACACTCCACGCAGTCCCTGCCCATGCGCGCGTAATAATTCGATTACATCGTCGTGCGAGTCGCGTACATGAATGATGCAGGGTAGATCGCAATCGCGCGCGAGCTGGAGATGCGCGCAAAAGACGGCGCGCTGTACATCTCGAGGAGAGAGCATGCGAAAATAATCCAGCCCGAACTCACCAATCGCCACAACCTCAGGTTCTCGTGCCATCTCACGATAGTATGTCCCTACTTCATCGTTATAAGTGGTCGCATCATGCGGATGTGTCCCTACTCCTGCAAAGATAATACCCGGATGAGCTTTCGCCAGCGTAAGCGCGAATCTACTTGAATCGAGATCGCAGCCGGGATCTATGATACGTGTAATCCCCTCCTCGAAGGCAGCCGAAATAACGTCTTCGCGGTCTGCATTAAAGCGGGAGGTGTCAATGTGGGCGTGGCTATCAACGAGCAAACAAGGTATCCTTTCATGGGGCCTTTTCTTCACTTCATTTAGTATAGTCCCAGGCTTTCTGGGATGTCAAATTAACCTGCCTGCCAAACCTGTACCGACCCATCACCGCTTGCAGACGCAATGTGATTGCCGTCGGGTAACCATACCACCGCAAACACGGAATCTGTATGAGCGCGAAAGGTCAGGACACCACCTTGTAGCTGAGGTCTGTTAGAATGTATGATAGGAACATGCTCTGCGCTCCAAACCTGCACACTGTTGTCCTTGCTGGCGGAAACGATGCGTTTGCCATCGGGCGACCACATTACGATGCCTACCCAATCGGCATGGCCGCGATACGTTGCAATCTGCTTGCCTTTGGCTACTTCCCATATCTGTACTGCTTTGTCCTCACTTGCGGATGCAATGCGTTTGCCATCGGGCGACCAGGCTATTGCTCTTACCCAGCCTTCATGGCCGCGATAGCTGGAAGTCTTACTACCATTGGCAGCATTCCATACCTGCACTTCATGCAAGGAGCCAGAGGCAATGCGTTTGCCATCGGGCGACCATGCGACCGCCCTCGTCCAATAAGCATGACCATGGTAGGTTAAAACCTTCTCACCTGTAGCAACATCCCAAATGTGTACAGTAGTATCAGTACCGCCGCCATTTGTGGAAGCAATACATTTGCCGTCAGGTGACCATGCCACAGCATATATCATTCCAGCATGACCCTGGTAGCTGCTGATTTTTTGGCCTGTGTCAACATTCCAGATCTGCACAGTCCTGTCAAGGCTTGCTGAAGCCATAAAATGTCCATCGGGCGACCAGGCAATCGCTGTTACTCCGGCAGCATGGCCACGATAGATGAAAGAAAGGACTCCTGTGGTAGCATCCCATACATGTACCATACGGTCATGTCCTCCGGAGGCTATATGTCGCCGGTCGGGAGACCATGCCACTGCATATACCATAGAGGTAGGGCTGTGGTCGGTAGAGAAAGAACTTTCCTGGTGTGGTGTGATTGTAGCAGGCTTAGATGAAAGAGAGACGGTAGACACAGCAGGCTGAAGTGTTTCAATGGTTGACTGTGTTCCCTGGCAAGCTTGCTCGAAAGCACCGGCAAAATCCTGAATGCAAGCAAAACGCTGGTGTGGATCTTTGGCAAGCGCCTTCAATACTACTGTTTCAAGAGCAGGTGAGATTGTTGGTTCATACTCATGGAGCGCCTGAGGAGGATTGAGCACGTGTTGAATGGCTATTTCCTGATAAGAGCCATCGAAAGGACGTGTGCCGCAGAGCCACTCGTACGTGACAACCCCGAGGGCGTACTGGTCGCTTGCCGGACGAGGTTTACCACGCGTCTGTTCAGGAGCCATATAAGCAATCGTGCCCGATACATCGCGAGTGCTTTCTTGAGATGAGCTATAACTTGCCATGGCAAGTCCAAAATCACTCAGCAGAATCTGATTGTTGCGATCCAACAGCATGTTTTCCGGTTTGACATCGCGGTGGATCAGTTTTTCGTTGTGAGCATATTGTAAGGCGTCAGCGACCTGTTTGATGTAGAGCAGAACTTCACCTGGCGATAGACGAGTTCCTTTGGGATGACGCTGGCGCAGGGTGCCGTTAGGTGCATAGCTCATCACGAGAAATGGAAAGCGGTCCTCGACGCCGAAGTCCAGTACGCGCACAATGTGGGGATGCTCTAATCGGGCGATGGTACGCGCTTCATTGCGAAATTGAGTAATTTCGTCGGCTGTCAAGCGCGCATCCAGCACTTTGATAGCTGCGAGCGTGTTAAGATGGATATGCTCACCCAGATACACGTCAGCGAATCCGCCGTGCCCTAGCAAACGGATCAAGCGATAATTGCCAAGTTGATGTCCTATGAGATCCGGCATCGCCTTGCTACTCCCTGGGCGTACACTCTGTTGGCTTCCTACTGTTTAAAAAGTCAATTTTAATTGTAGAGTAGTGTTCGTGAGTGTGTCAAGGACGTAATAGAATTCCATGAAATAGGTGTCAGCAATATCCGATTGAAATTCCAAACCGAAGTTGAGGGTATACCATTCAGCTA
>JBKPBA010000219.1:0-11582 GCA_046726675.1 Chloroflexota bacterium | reverse complement strand
CATGAGCCATGCGAGCCTGCTTGTGGGTTTCCATACACAGGTTCCACACCTGCGCTGCTTCCATCTGAGCCGCTTGCAGGCGTCGGAACACTTGCGGGGAGGGTTGCACGCTATACACACGTACTGTTTTCATGGTATGGTTATAGCATGGATCCAAATCGGTTGCAAGTGGGTAACACGAGGGATACCCACGACTCAATGGCTTATTACCTCGTGTGGCTACCAAAGTAGTGCAGAACAAGACGCACCGGTGAGATCCAGGCGGAAACCAGGCGGCTCATTGCGGAATGCTGTGAGCAACAGGGCTTGACCTTATTGGCACTGCAAACCGATGAAGAGCATATCCCTGTCTTCGGGAGTCGCGCCCCCACGGTTAAGTCCTGCACTGATGGCCAATCTCTCGAAGGGATATTCCTCGCGGTCCTTGCGAACGAAGTTCCCACGACTCCAAAAAGCCCGTGGAAAGGACCACGAATGGACGAGCAGCTATTCTGTGGGCATGGCCGGGGCAGTCTCGGCAGAGTCGATCAAGCGGGATATCCCGGAGAGTCAAGGCAATGAGGGCAGGGTCGCTTTCATCCCGCCCCCGGGAACGGGACGGGTCTTCCCGCTCCCTTTGCTAAAAAGGATATTTATGAACACTCTTACAAACTGGAATGAAGTTATTAGCAGCTCTACAGCCTACTTGAGCGAGATTGATCCCATTATGGCCAAAGCCATTGAGCGTGTAGGGCCATGTACTTTAATCCCCAATCCACAACTCTTTGAGACGCTTGTGGATGCGATTATCTCACAGCAGATCTCGGTGAAGGCTGCTGATGCGATTATGGGACGTCTGCGCACTACTCTACATGCCGAAGCTAATGGCATAATCACACCGGATGCGCTCATGTCGCTCGAAGAAGATACATTGCGAGCGGTTGGACTCTCACCGCAGAAGATGCGTTATATACGTGATCTGACGGAGCGAGTTGCCAATGGTCAACTTGACCTGGAGCGATTGAGTGAACTTGATGACGAGGCAGTTATTAGCGAATTGGTGAAAGTGAAGGGGATTGGTCGCTGGACAGCGGAAATGATGCTGATTTTTTCGTTGGGTAGACCCGATGTCTTGCCAGTAGATGACCTGGGATTTGTGGAGGGGGTACGCGAGGCTTACTCTTTGGAGGCTAGACCGACTCCGAAGGAGTTGCGTGAACGGGGTGAAGTATGGCGTCCTTATAGGACGTTTGCAACGTGGTATATGTGGGGAGTACGAAGGATGAAACTCGGGATTGAGCGCGAGAAGACACGAATCGTCTCGTTGTAAATTTTGATGTGATACCATTGAAGTTATGGATGTACCTGACAACTATTATGCCATTTTAGGCGTACCGATAGACGCAGACGACGATACATTAAAGCGAGCTTACCGGCAACTGGCACGACGCTATCACCCTGACCTGGCGGGACCAGATGGAGCGATACAAATGAAGCGAATCAACCGTGCTTACGATGTATTGAGCGATCCTGAGAAACGCCTGAACTACGATACTATCATAGGCGGGGTGATCGATTTGCGTAAGAGGGGCTTGACACGTCAACGCCCCGTAGAGCGAAAATTTAATCTAGCGGATGATATTGAGTTTTCGGGACTCAGTATTTTTAGCACTAAAGGGCCATTTCGAATAGGGCCAGTATTGCACACGAAGCTCGGGGTCATTTCCTCATTAAGTAGCGTAGAGACTGAGAGCGGCGTTCGTATTGCTGCTGCTTCCCTCGATGGCAAGGGCTTACTCTGGCACGCAGAAAGCGCACAAGCATATACCAATTTTGCTTCAGATGCTACGCTAACAATTGAGTCCTTACGAGAACTGCGCTTCTCAGCAAACGGTGGTCTATTGGCAGGTTGGGGCAGATTAGGGTTGCATGTATGGAACACATCGAGTGGCTCGCTGCTTTGGAGTTACCCACTGGCTCAACGGGCTGTTTCTGCACATTATTCACTTGATGTGGTACTGAAGGATGCCCCAGACGAAACGCGGGAGGTCTGGATAGCCTTACCTTTATTAAGAGAAGATCCTCGCGCTCCGCGTTCGATTGGGGTTAGAGGTACGGATATCGTGAAACATGTGATAGGAACGCCCATTGATGCACTAAGCGAACCCCTTGTGTGTGCGGAAGACGGGATTGAGAAGCGGCAGTTCTGGGCAATACGCCTGCGGGCACTCTCTCAGGATGCAAGGACTTTGCTGACCCTTTCTTGCGCTCATGTGCCAGGCGAACAAAACGAGATGGTCATCATGCGTCGCTGGGATCTATTTGCACCAGCGCGAAAACTCTTTGCTGGAAAAACTCAACCGCAAATTAGTACTTCGCTGTTGGCCGGATTGTGTGCTGACTGTGCGCCACCTTATGCTTTTACCCCAGACACAAGAACACTTGCGTTTGTTTATGCAGGAAAGATGTTATGTATCTACGATACGGTTACTGGTACCTATAGTGAAGTGAATAGTGGATCGATGGGAGCGAGTTCGAGACTAGCCATCTCATCTGATGCCCAATGGGTAGCCGTAGCTCGCGAGGATAGCGAAGCGAACGAAGGAGTGATTGACCTCTGGTCGATAGCTCAAGGCCAGATTGTACAAAAATTGTATCATCCCTGGCAGATTAGCGCATTACACTTTGCACATAAGCAGCTTATTGTAGCATTGACCGATGGTACTATTCAGATGTGGAAGTAAGAACCTGTTGCTTTTCAGGCTCAAATTCGTTCGTGTAAGTAATAGGATTGGTTGTGAAAGCAATATTATGCATTCAAACTTCCCAGGGAAGCGAGGTTTTTAGGGCATGCGTATTTCAGTGGTCGTCCCGGTATATAACGAAGAAGAGACAGTAGCTCAAGTCCTTGAGTCGCTTTCAGAGGTACAACTTGATCTCGAGGTTGTAGTTGTAGACGATGCTTCGACAGATAACACCTGGGAATTATTGCAGGAATTCCGGAAGAAAGAACCATTCAATACATACCGTTATATACGCCATGATTTTAACCAGGGAAAGGGAGCAGGACTTCGCACTGGTTTTGGTCTTGTAGGTGGTGATATGGTTACAGTGCAAGACGCCGATATGGAGTATAATCCACAAGACCTTCCAGCACTGGTTCGCAAATGGGAGGAAGCTGGAGATGCTAAGGTAGCCATTTACGGATGCCGTGATCTTTCTCCTCAGAAGTTTACGACTCGTTGGGGCAACCGTTTCTTGACTACAGTGACGAATATTTTATTTGGTTGCCATATTCATGACATGGAAACGTGCTATAAAATGATGCCCGGCCCACTCGCGCGAGCGTTGCCAATGGAAGGGCGCCGGTTTGAGATCGAACCGGAGATTACAGCATGTATCCTACAAGCTGGTTACAAAATCCTCGAGGTCCCCATTAGCTACACTCCACGCAAAGTGAAAAAGCTCTCGCCCTGGAAGGATGGGTGGCCTGCGCTTGCAATGTTGCTGCGCAGGAGGTTCATCAGACGTTTCCATTTTGTAGTGCCTGCAGCCTCAGGCACAATAGAGAAGGAAACTACGATTGTCCAACAATAGAAAAGGATACAGTGGTTAAAATGACCGAGCGTCTGAAGATTCTTGTTACTCAGAAAGTACCCGATCCCGCGTATCCGCTGCTTGAGGCGATTGGTGATGTCGAGGCCAACACGCAAGAGGGAGTCATCTGGCCCTATGAAGAACTCCTAAGTAAAGGCCCCGGCCATGACTATATTTACAGTCTACTCACCGATAACATTGATGCCCGCTTCTTAGAAGCCTGCGCAGCAGGTACACCCCGCTTGAAGATGGTCGCGAATATGGCTGTTGGCTACAACAATATTGATGTTGCAGCAGCGACACGACTGGGTATAGCTGTAAGTAACACCCCTGGAGTTCTCTCCGATACGACTGCCGACCTGGCATTTGCTCTCTTGATGGCTACTGCTCGTCGTATCCCTGAAGCGGAACGCTATTTACGAGCAGGCAAATATAAAGGATGGGGGCCTCTACTCTTCTGTGGAGTTGACGTACATCAGTCCACGCTTGGACTGATTGGCGCGGGGCGTATAGGCAAGATCGTAGCAAAACGTGCCAGTGGTTTCGAAATGAAGGTACTCTATTACGATGTGTATCGTATGTCTCCCGAAGATGAAGCTACTTATCATATGACGTATATGCCCATGGAGGATGTACTGAAACAGGCCGATTTTATTAGCATACATACGCCGTATATGCCTTCAACGCATCACCTTATCGGAGAACGCGAATTGGGCCTTATGAAGCCGAGCACAATTCTAATCAATACAGCTCGGGGGCCCATTGTGGATGAAAAGGCGCTGGTCAATGCATTACAATCTGGAACTATAGCGGGCGCTGGGTTGGATGTTTTCGAGAATGAGCCAGCCGTCGAATCTGAGTTGTTGACGATGGAAAATGTAGTGATCGTGCCACATATTGCCAGCGCCTCACTGAAAACACGCACACTGATGGCTACAATGGCAAGCGATAATATTGTTGCTCACTTTCATGGACAGCGCCCACCCAACATTGTGAATCCAGAGGTCTTAGGGTAGATCGATTTTGATACGGCTATAGAGGTTGACATTTCTTCTTGCCTTCTTTATAGTTCAATCAGATAAAGAATTTGAGTGCTATGTTTTAGATGAAGATGTATCCGTCGTAGTGTTTGGAGAATAGATAGCCTTCAAGTGATTAAAGTTGTAACAGAGAAACGTAGTGAAGTTGTAGGGTTTGATTGCCCCTTGACTAATAAGCCAGAGAGATAAATAGATAAATAAGGCGGGAGAGCTTATGAACTGCCCTCGATGTAATACTGAATTGCCGGATTCAGCCATATTCTGTGTTAATTGTGGATCAACTATCCGCCCGGCTTCCTTTTCTTACTTACCCGCAGGAATACCAGCATGGCCAACAGAGCTGCCACAGAATGCACCATATAGAACTGGACCCGATTTGCAGTCTGCTCCAATCGTCCAGAGTGAAGCGAGTTCAGTTGTACCTCCTAACGCGGTCTCACCTAAAAAATCTAGACTCGGCATTCCTGCTATTATCGGTTTGTTGCTGTTGAGTATGTTGATTGGAGGCGGCCTGACATTTGGTATTTTATATGCCAATGGTCAGCGATTGTCCTTTGGACCTCAGCCTTCTTTACCACCTGTGCGATTGCCAACACCAGGCGCTTCTTCAACACCAGGGTTAACACCTACCACCCAGGGAAATCAACTTCCCACACCGACTGCTTTTCAAACTGTTACCAGCGCTGACCTGGGTATCTCTATAAAATATCCATCAGATTGGGTAACGGATCCACCACAGAAAAATACAGATAGTGCTTTTATGGGTTTCCATCCACAACAGCAACAAACAGGAATTTTCATGGCGATTGAACGTTATACTACAAACGGCTCAGCCAAAATCTCAACTTCGAGTGCTATCAATAAGAATAACCTGGCGCAGTTTCAGAGTCTGCAGAACGTTAGCAATTTCCAGATTATTCGATCCTCCACACCACAACGCAGTGTCGGAGGTGTCCAGTGGGATGAACAGGACGCAACATTTAGTAACCCCAATAACATCTCATTTCATCTCACAACGATTGCTGTACAATATAAGAAACTGTATTATGATATCCTGTTTTACTCCCCAGTATCCACTTATAATGAGGCCGTACAGAAGTACTTCACGCCTATGCTTAACTCGTTCAAGTTCAGCTAGCTAACCCAAGGGAAAATGGAATTATTCGGGGATCGGCTATTGCATCTCCCCCTGCATTGTAAATTACGGAATTCTGTGAGGCTTTCCAATGCCTGATCCAGACTTGCTGGTGACCAAGCTCACCATCCCACCTGTTCGTTCCATGCTGCTTCAACGCTCGCACCTGCTCACGGTCCTCGATCAGAGCCGCTCGTTTCCCTTGACCCTGCTCTCGGCCTCAGCAGGCTTTGGCAAAACGACGCTGCTCTCGGCCTGGGCCAGCCAGAGCACCAGCCAGGTCGCGTGGTTGACGCTTGATGAACAGGACAACGACCCGACACGCTTCTGGGCCTATGTGATTGCCGCACTCAGGCACAGCGACTCTCCTGTAGGAGAGGCAACGTTAGCGATGCTGCACTCCCCACAACCTGCTCTGCTGACAAGCGCTCTGACTGCGCTCATCAACGAACTGGCGGCGCTTGCGCAGGACATCGCCCTGATTCTCGATGACTATCACCTGATTCGAGATCAGGCGATTCATGCATCACTGCAATTCGTGCTTGATCATCTTCCTCCCTGCCTGCATCTGCTCCTGGCCGGTCGCGCTGATCCTCAGCTTCCTCTGGCTCGTCTACGGGCGCGAGGGCAGGTAGTCGAGATCCGCGAGACGGACCTGCGCCTGAGCGACGAAGAAGCCGCAAGGTTTCTGACACAGGTCATGAATCTTTCTCTCACAGAGGAAGAGATCGGTCACCTGGAAACGCGCACGGAAGGATGGATCGCCGGACTGCAACTGGCGGCTCTCTCCATGCGCAAACACGCTGATATCTCAGCCTTTATCCAGGCATTTACTGGCAGTCATCGCTTTATCCTGGATTATGTGCAAGAGGAGATCCTTGAGCCTTTGCCTGAGGTGCAGCAACGCTTCCTGCTCCAGACGTCCGTGCTTGACCGGATGAATGCCGAAGTCTGCCATGCGCTGACCGGGGAACCAGCCAGTCAGCAGATCCTGGAGTCGCTGGAGCGCGCCAATCTCTTTCTGGTCCCGCTTGACGAGGAGCGGCGCTGGTATCGGTTTCACACCCTTTTCCGCGAGGTGCTACTGGCGCGTTTACAGACCAGCCAGCCTGAGCAGGTAGCACGCCTGCACCGGGAGGCGGCGCTCTGGTATCAGCAACAGGGGTGGCTACATGAAGCGATCCACCACGCGCTGGCAACGCAGGATTTCTTCTTCGTGGCCGAGTTGCTGGAGGGCTCTGTCGAGCGTTTGTATCTGCAAGGGGAGCTGCAAACCCTGCTGGCCTGGATCAAGCTGCTTCCCCAGGAGGTTTTGCGCGCGCATCCTCGCCTTGCCACGAGTTACATTTTAGCGTTCCATTTGATGTTCCCTTTCTCTCCTCAACAACAAGAGGAAAGGGCGTATCTTCATCAGCTCCAGGAGGGAGTGGAGAGGCTCGTGCAGAGCGAAGATCAGACCTCCCTTCCGGAAGCAGAGCGGGACCGACTGCGCCATCGGCTCACCATTCTTGATGGCTGGAGATTGGCGACACAGGCGCTCTCTGATGGTGATGTGGAGCAAATGAGCAGGCTTGCCGAGCAGATGCAGCGCATGCCGCCCGATGACGACACCATGTGGCAGCAGCACCAGCTGGCATCGTTCGGCATGGCCTGGCGCATGGCGGGGAATTTTCCCCCCATGGTGGCAGCCTTACAGGAAAGCCGGAAGAGCACCCAGATGACGCAGAATCGCTACCTGGAGGCCCAAATCCTCTGGGGGCTGATTGTCGCACTGATCGCCTTGGGGCAGCTCTCGCAGGCACGCAACCGCTGCCAGGAACTTCAACAGTTGGTCGACAGCCTGGGAGGACCACTCCCAATGGCAGCGTATCCCGATGTATTCCAGGCTCAGCTTGCGTACGCATGGAATCAGCTGGACGTGGCGAAAAGCGCTGCACAGAAAGCCATTGACAGGACGGCACCCTTGCAGTACATGGACATTCTCATGGTAGCCTATGAGGTGCTCTCTCGTGTCTGCATGGCTCAGGGCGATCTGGCCGGGGCCGAACAAGTTGTACGCGAGATGGAGCGTGTGAATCAGTCGGCTGGAATCCCGGTCTTTCGTCCCTGGATCGAAGGTCTCTGGGCCCATCTCTGGCTGGCCCGGGGAGATCTGACCCGGGCGATAGATTGGGCCGAGCACACCTCCTACCGTCAGGATGCCCTCTTCTACAGCCGCGAAATCGCCTATCTGGCGCTGGCACGCGTCTATCTGGCACAGCAGAGGTATCCACTTGCCTTGCAGTGGCTCACAGCACTGCTCAGCAGCGCCGAGCAGGTTGCGAGAGTGGGGAGTATGATCTCCATCCTGGCGGTGCAAGTAGCCGTTCTGCAAGCGTCGGGAGCCACACAAGAGGCGCTCCGCGTTCTCCTTCGCCTGCTCATATTGGCAGAGCCGGAAGGATACATGCGCGTCTTTCTCGATGCTGGAGAGCCGATGCACCAGGCCCTCCAGGCATTGCTTGAGACTTCGCACATGCAGAAGCAGGATGTTTCTCCTGCCCTTGTTTCCTATGCCCAGACATTGCGCGATGCGTTTGCACACGAACAGCACCAGAAAGCTGGGGAGAAGGCCATCCCCTTTGGCTCCACACCGCTCACACACACCCTTTCTCAAGCTATCCCCCCACTGCCTGAGCCACTTACATTGCGCGAACAGGAGGTCCTACGCCTGCTCGCAGAGGGCGCCTCGAATCAGGAGATCGCCGACCGCCTGGTGATTTCCCTCACGACAGTCAAGAAACATGTCGGTAGCCTCCTGCTGAAGCTGGCAGCGGAGAATCGAACCCATGCGGTGGCACGGGCACGGGAGTTATCTTTGCTCTAATCCTAGAGACCTCCTCATTAATGGCCTGTTAGGCCCGCTGAAGAAAATTACAACGTTAAGCTCTCAGTCAGCCTGGCGAGCCAATTGATAGGAAGAGATTCGCCGTTCCTCACATGCGCTGAATGGCCTTTTACAACCATCAATTGCATATTCTACCCCTTTATGCTGCTTTCTCATTTGTCAGAAAAGCTTAACGTTGTATATTTTACCGGCGGGCCTAACAGGCCGTTATTGTAGGCAGACGCACCCGGATTACCTGAAGCGGTATTCGCTTCGCTCATGCTGTTTCAGCGGTATCCTGACGGATGCTGTTTTAGGAACGACTCCATGAACCTTCCTGTCTTCTGGCTTTTTCAGTCTACCACAGGGCTTCCGCATTCCCGTCAAGTCAGCTATTTTGCAAAAAGCTGACTCCTCCACTGGCGTTCCGGCCTTGCAGGTGAACGGGAAAGCGCGCCCTGTGCGCGACTCAGTTTTGCCAGAAGACGACACGATCTGACTGGCAGAAAGGAGGAGTGATGAATGTCTGGATCAAGGCGATCATGCGGCAACTGTTTGGTGAGGCCGGGGACAAACCCACCCAGCCGAGGCTATTTTTCACCTGGAAGTGCCTCCAGCAGATGAAGGGCTGGCAGCTTTCAGAACGAGACATCACCGATGTATTCCGGCACGGAGAAATCACCAATGAAAACACGATGACCCGTAAGTACAACGGCTACGAGATCGGCATGTCCTACTTCCGGGACACAAGAAGCGGCAACTACATTGTCACAGCCGTCTGGAAGCGGGAGCGGCGCTAGTTTCTCTGCCGACTGGTAGGAACTTTTAGTTCTTGCCAGGAGCAGGGGAGCTCCCCCTGAGATGGGACATACGAAATCTGGCATTGCCCTGTAACGCCCTGCCGAATAGATATATGGAGAGGTAACTTCGAGCCTAGCTAGCTCGAAGGAGAGACCGCAGACCCCTACCTGAGATTTGGGTAGACCCCTGTCACCTCCATGGGGGATGTGTTTCAGGACCCCTCATGAGTATGTGAGGACCAATGGCAACCTCTGGTATGTCCTTGGGAGTGACATATCCACGGACTCTTCCCTTTCCACCCCCCCCTGTGTTCTCAGATGGGGTGGGGAGAAGACGTGAAACTGGCCCGTAGAGACACTCGCTCACAGATAAGAAGGAGTCGGAGGTGGCAAAAACCGTCAAACCCCGTGCCGATGTGCGTGTCACTGCTATGCTTGCCAACGAGTCGCTCTTTATTGGGGTTGATGTGGGCAAACAGGAGCATATTGCTGGTTTTGTCTCCAACACGCTCCTCAAACGCCATGAGCGCTTTGAGGCCTGTCCAGTCCTGAAGTTTGAGCAGTCCCGTGAGGGGTTCAGACAGTTGATCGACCGGATCCAAGCCTTTTGTCCACTGGAACAATGCTATGTCTTACTGGAAAAAACCGGCCACTATCACAAAGCGCTTGAGCAATACCTGCTTGATTTGGATATTTCTGTTTACATCATGCATGTGCAAACTCGTCCATCCGGTATGCTGAAAACCGACAAGCGGGACGCCTTAGGGCTTGCCAATCATCTCTACAATCAACTCGAAAAAGGCATTCAGGTGGCAGACAAAAAACAACTGGTTCGCCGAGCCTTTCCACCAACCGAAGCTGCTGCCCAACTGAAAAGCCTCACCCGGAATCGTTATGAACTCATCCAGGAAAGCACCCAACGCAAAAACAAACTCATCGCCATCTGTGATGAACTCTTCCCTGAATTCACCCACGTGTTCAAAAATCCCAACTTACCAACAGCCCTTGCCATCCGAGAGCAATTTCCTACTCCCCAGGCAATTGTCACGGCAAGTATGACTGCGTTATGTATGGTGAGGAAGAAAAACTTTCCTTCCGATGAACAATTGGTGCGCTTACAGCAACTTGCCGGCCAAAGTATTGGTATCAAGGATATCAGCAGGCAGCGTGGGCTTGTCTTTGAACAAACGCAACTGATTAAAGAACTGAAACTCCTGCAAGAACATCTTGAGCGACTTGATAGCGAACTGTCTCACATTGTCGAACAGTCTCGTGAGGGGAAAATTCTGCTCTCCCTGGGGATCATCGGGCCGATCCAGGCAGCGATGATGATTGCAGCCATTGGCAACATTGCCAATTTCGAGCATGCAGCAGCGCTCAAATCGTACTTTGGGTGGGCACCGAGGGTGAGCCAAAGCGGGAAAACGTTTGATCACGCCAGTCTCACCCGTGGAGGCAATCGCATGATAAAGCAGGCGATGTTTCTGGTGGTTGCCAATGCAGTTCGGTTGGATACGGAGTGGGCAAAGCTGTACAAGCGTCTTGTTCCGCTCAAATGCAGCTATAATGAGCGAACCCGAACCTACCAAGCGAAAATCAGGGTGTTTGGCCGCATTGCAGGCCAGATCATTGAAATGGTCTATGCCCTGCTGAAAAAAGATCAGGAAGTGCTCTGCAAAGTCCTCCCAGGTGAAAAGCCACCGGAACCAACCCTCTATGATCCAGAAGTGCATAGAAAGCACCGCGAAGGACAGTATCGCTCGCTAAAGCCTCGCACACAGCCAAAGAAGATCATCCAGCTTCCGAAGCAGTCATGATCCTGCCTCTCAGAGCTTGCCCCCTAGTGTTCTCAAACCAACATACAAACGAGAAACCATTCTTCTCCTGCCAAAACAGCAGTGTTGAGGGTATTCGGCAAGGCAGTTGTCTCCCCCCTTTTCTTGAGACCTCAATAGTACCAGATGTATCTCACTCCTTTCTCACTCTTAGAGAAGAGCGAATACACTTTCTGGCAGGGGAGCAATGTCTGTCCTCTCCCGCCTACCTACACCTCCTGTTTCTCGGCCAACATGACAAAGCGTGTCGCTAGGGGCTGGCTGGCCTCACGTACCTTCGAGAATCCTGTTTCAGTGAGCAAGTCGCGCAGTTCCCCTTGGGTAATCATG
>JBKPBA010000218.1:0-10044 GCA_046726675.1 Chloroflexota bacterium | reverse complement strand
AAATCGGCAACCACAATTATTCGGGAGCAGCAACCACTCGCTGGGGCCGTCATAATTGATGCCAAGGCCATTGGTACAGACCTTTTCAAGCTCAGTGTTCACATAGAAAACAGGACACCAGAGGCTGGCGTATTGACGAGCAATGCTGTAATGCCCCACTCATTCGTCTCCACCCACACCATCTTACAGGTACATCAGGGAACTTTCATCTCGCTGATGGATCCTCCCGAAGCGCTGAAGACTATTGCCCAGGAGTGCCATAATCTGCGTACCTGGCCTGTACTGGTCGGCAACGAGGGAGAACGTGATACGATGCTCTCATCGCCAATCATCCTCTATGACTACCCACAGATCGCTCCAGAAAGTCCCGGTTCTCTCTTCGATGGGACTGAGATTGATGAAATTCTCACCCTGCGAATCATGACACTGACCGACAACGAGAAAGAGGAGATGCGACAGGGAGACGAGCGCGCCCGCGAGATACTGGAACGAACGGAAGCCCTCTCACCCGAACAATTTATGAAGCTACATGGAGTCATCCGCAGTCTGAGGCCAGTCGATGAAGGGAGCGAGCATGATTAGAGCAGGTAGAGATTTCCCAGGAGAGGATTATCCACCACCGGAATCTGTGCTTATAGCTGGTAAGGAGGTGAAGGCAGGATACCGCGTGCGCTTGCATCCAAAAGTACGTGCTGATGCTTTCGATATAATGCTTGAGGGGAGGATGGCGCGAGTTGAGAAGATTCATCAGGATTTCGAGAATCGCATCTATCTTGTTGTAACACTGGACGATGATCCTGGTAGGGAGCAGTGGGACGAGCGGGTGCTGCCCGGCCATCGTTTCTTCTTCTTCCCGGAGGAAGTGGAACCCCTGGAGGAGATATCGTTGGAGGACCTGGGGATACCATGGAAGGGCCAGTGAACCATATATTACCATCGGAACCCACCTTCCAGCAAAATATGCCAGTACGACGTATACTTATAGCATGCATCGGCAACATCTTCCTGGGAGACGATGGTTTTGGAGTCGAGGTGGCCCGACGGCTGATGAGCCGCAAGACCAAACGATACCCGGAAGGTGTTCAGGTTATGGATTTCGGTATTCGCGGAATAGAGCTCGCTTATACCCTGCTCGATGACTATGAAGCGCTCGTGCTGGTTGATGCTGTTCCACGTGGTAGCCCGCCGGGGACACTCTATTTGATTGAGCCCGATCTGGTAAGTACCGGTCCTCAGCAGGGAGTGGAAGTTGGCAGAGTAGCGGTGGATGCCCATAGTATGGATCCTGTGAAGGTACTTGCTTTCGCCAGGGCCCTGGGTGCCCGGCCCATTCGTACACTGCTTGTCGGCTGCGAACCTGACGCAATTGGAGGTGAAGACTACCTGGAGATGCAAATGGGCTTGAGTGAGCCAGTACAGGCTGCCGTAGACGAGGCAGTAAAGATGATCGACTCGCTTGTCGATGAGTTACTTCCCAAAGCGATGTAGCGGTACCTTGTAGAGGCGCCAGGATGAAGATGAACGACCCATAATACACAGAAAGGAGCGATAGTATGTTCAAATGGATTCTTCTACTAAGCGTCGTTGGTCTAGGCGTGCTGATTATCCGGCAGCTTCCTACTCTCCAACGTGATATCCAACGCTATATTAGAATGCGGACGATGTGATAGTGAGAGACTTTTTGGATAGTCCATTTAGAATGACGAAGATGCCTATCAAAAGCAAGGAATCATTTGCGCTTCTGGACGGCCTTCGTCGTAGAAAGAGACACGACACGATAAACGTACGGCGTATCGCGATTCTTGCGCTGGTCATTCTTGGTCTGGGTATCGTGATTCCTCTGTTTCCTGATATCAGACGTTATCTGAGTATACGATCAATGTAACACAATGAAGATGTCGTATTCAAGGAGCGAAGTTGGCCATGCACGAACTCGCCATTGCCCAAAGTATTGTTGAAGCTATTGAAGCGAAGGCGACCGAGTGCAATGCAGCGCGTGTAAAAGGCGTGCGATTAAGGATTGGCGAGGCCAGCGGTGTTGTACCTGATTCGTTGACCTTCTGCTTCGAGATGCTTGCCAGCCTCGATCCCATCTTAGAGGGAGCGCAGTTGTTGATCGATAAAGTACCGCATCGGGCGTATTGCCGACACTGCGCCAGCGAGTTTAGCGTCATAAATTTTGTTGCACAGTGTCCGACATGCAAAGAGTGGTCCAACGAGATTGTTTCTGGCACTGAACTTCAGGTGCTTGAGATGGAGTTTGAAACATGAGGGCCGATCAATCGGCGGTGGGCGCGATCAATCGGCCCCTACAGATGCCCGAATAATTTGTTAATTTGCATTTTTGTTCTCAAGAGTGGAGGAGCAGCAGTTGTGCCTAAAATAACCATTGCTCAGAATATCCTGGCAGCCAACGATACTATCTCACAGGAGATTCAACAGCTACTGGCGACACGCGGAATCCGTACGATTAACGTGATGAGTTCACCAGGTGCTGGTAAAACCACCTTGCTAGAGCGAACTATTGAACGGCTTCGTGGTCAACTTGAAATCGGCGTGATTGAGGGAGATATCGAAACCGGTAATGATGCTGAGCGGATTGAAGCGGCAGGCGCAGAGACTGTCCAGATCAATACGCGAGGAGCGTGCCACCTGGAGGCACACATGGTCCGAGATGCACTCGAGGAAATGAATCTGACCAAGATGAGATTGCTTTTCATTGAGAACATCGGTAATCTGGTATGTCCTGCTGCATGGAACCTCGGGGAAGATATCCGTATCGTTATGGCGAGTACAACAGAAGGTGACGATAAGCCAGCAAAATATCCGCAAATGTTTGCGGTCTCACAGGTAATGATCGTGAATAAAATCGACCTGCTTCCTTATGTGGACTACGCTCTAGAGAGGGTCAGGCGGCAGGCACTAGCCGTCAACCCAGAGTTGCGTATCTTCGAGGTAAGTTGCCGGACAGGCGAAGGACTTGATGCGTGGTGTGATTGGCTAATTACTTTTGTAAATGGTACAACAAAAGAGGGACTCGCAATACATGTATGAGATGCTCCTACGATAAGGCGTAATGTATGTCATCAGTTATAGGCTCGATAATTGAGAGAAGACGCATCGTCATTCAGGGCATAGTCCAGGGCGTTGGCTTCCGACCTTTCGTCTATGGACAGGCTCTGCAATGGAGGCTAGTGGGCTTTGTGCTGAATGACAGCAGTGGCGTGACCATCGAGGTCGAGGGTACTTGCGAATCGCTCGACGGCTTTCAACATGCCTTGCGTGAGAAGGCTCCGCCACTGGCCCGTATCGATACTCTGATTGCCGAACCGATAGTACCGTGTTACGACACCGCTTTTACCATTGCTCATAGTCAGACTGGCGACGAGCGTTTTGCACTCATTTCGCCTGATACTGCTACTTGTGACGACTGCTTGAATGAGCTCTTCGATCCAGGAGACAGGCGCTTCCATTATCCATTTATCAACTGTACTAACTGTGGGCCTCGCTTTACGATTATCCAGGATGTGCCCTATGATCGCGATAAGACGACGATGCGCGTGTTCCCTATGTGCAGTGATTGCCAGAGGGAGTACGACGATCCGCTAAACCGGCGCTTTCATGCCCAGCCGAATGCTTGCCCAGTTTGTGGTCCACAGGTATACCTGATCAATGGAGTTGAGGGCATAAAAATACCTTTTCACACAAAAACCCGAATAGCGGAACATCCACTGAAGGCCGATCAATCGGCGATGGGCGCGATCAATCGGCCCCTACGGATAATGGATTATTCTGTTCATCTGCAAAATCGTGCCCCTACGTCGACGAACGAAGATACGATTATTGCAGCTGCACGGCAGCTCGCCACTGGAGCTATCCTTGCAATCAAGGGATTGGGGGGCTACCACCTGGCATGTGATGCCTTGAATATTGAGTCGCTGCAGCGACTGCGACAACGCAAGCACCGTGAGGCTAAACCTTTTGCGCTCATGGTCCCTGACCTTGAGACAGCCAGGAGGCTTTGCCAGGTAAGCGATGATGAAGCATCATTACTCGAGTCGCACCGGCGTCCCATCGTGTTGCTCTCCCGGCGTTCTGATTGTCCAGTAGCACCAGGTGTTGCGCCGGCCTATGATACGCTCGGCATTATGCTGCCCTACACGCCACTGCATCATTTGCTGTTGCGTGCTTTCGCTGAGAATATTGAAGCCGGCCAACCTGCGGTATTGGTCATGACGAGCGGCAATCTAAGTGATGAACCAATAGCGTACAAAGATGATGATGCCTTGCAACGGCTGACATCTATTGCCGAGGGCAGGCTTATACAAAACCGTGAGATCCACATGCGCTGCGATGATACAGTCATGCGTATTACTGCTGGAGGCGAGCAGTTTTTCCGCCGTTCACGTGGCTATGCCCCAGAGCCTGTCTTGATGTCTTTCGATTTTCCGATGCCGCTATTAGCCTGTGGTGGGCATCTCAAGAACACGTTTTGCCTGGGCAAGGGACGGCAGGCCTTTATCAGTCACCATATCGGTGACCTGGAGAATCTGGAGACACTAACCTCGTTTCTTGAAGGAATTGAGCATTTCCAGCGTCTCTTCGATATCCAGCCTGAAGTGGTTGCATACGATCTGCACCCCGAATACCTGGCGACAAAATACGCCCTCGACACAAATATCCTGCAGAAAATTGGTGTTCAGCACCACCATGCCCATATCGCCAGTGTATTGGCTGAACATGGACTCCAGGAGCAGGTAATCGGAATAGCAGCAGATGGCACAGGTTACGGAACTGATGGCGCCGTGTGGGGTTGCGAGATTATGAAGGCTGACTTTCTGGGGTTTGAACGTCTGGCACAATTGGACTATGTGCCACTCCCCGGAGGGGAGCAGGCGGTCCGTCAACCCTGGCGCATGGCGGCTGTCTACCTGGCACAGGCTTATAGTGATGCTTTTGGAGAATTGGATATTCCGTTTGTTCAGCAACTTGATCAAGCGAAGTGGCGCGTACTAGCACAAATGATTACGCGAAGTATCAATAGTCCGCCAACTTCCAGTCTTGGACGCTTGTTTGACGCAGTCGCCGCATTGATTGGATTACGCAGCGAAGTACTCTATGAGGGTCAGGCAGCCATTGAACTGGAGATGCTTGCGCGACAACAAGAAGGAAGTATCTACAAGGGGCAATCGGATATCTATCCATTCACGATTAAAATGAGAGATCAGATGCCAGCCACACTGGACGTGGCACCGATGTTTCGCGCCATTGTAAGTAACATTCAACAGGGCGTGCCGACCTCACAGATAGCTGATTGTTTCCACCGCTCAATTGCAGAGTTGTTGGCGATTGCGTGTCTCGACGCACGTGAGCAGACGGGATTAACTGTTGTGGCTCTCAGTGGGGGTGTATTTCAGAATCAATTGTTGCTTGAGCGACTAGTGAAACGCTTGAAGGAAATGGCTTTCCAGGTCTATATGAATCGTCGTGTGCCACCCAACGATGGTGGTCTTAGTCTTGGACAGATAGCGGTAGCTGCAGCGCAAATGCAAAGAAGATAGGAGGACGAACATGTGTCTTGGTATTCCCGGCCAGATCATAGATATCGTGGATGATGCAAATTCCATCGCCAAAGTGGAGGTATCCGGTGTCAAGCGAAATGTGAACGTGGCACTGGTGCGACCCGAAGGCATCGGCCCCGGTGACTGGGTTTTGATTCACGTCGGATTTGCAATGAGCAAGATCGACGAGTTCGAGGCCCAGGAGACGATGAAAGCGCTGAATATGATGGGTGAAGTTTATACTGATGAGCTGAAAATGCTCCATTCGAGTCAGATTGAATGAAGGTTGGCGCGATGGAACGAGAACCCTCGAAGCCTATCGTTGACGACGGAGATTATTCTAATGAAACAGCCAGATAGGCCAGACCTGGAGGCGTTGGTCACGGCTCGCTTCGAGCAAAGTATGACCGTACCTGAAACGTTCTTCGGGACCGAGGCAGGAAGGATCGCAGGGGCTTGTTGGGCCATGGCCCGCCGCTTCTTTCAGGGAGGGCGATTGCTCGCGTTTGGTAATGGGGCTATGGCAACTGACGCTCAACATGTCTCTGTTGAGTTCGTGCACCCAGTGATCGTTGGTAAGCGGGCCTTACCAGCTCTGGCGTTGACTAACGACAGCGCCACAATGAGTGGCCTGATGGCAAAAGGCAATACTGATATGCCTTTCGTACATCAGCTTCGGGTTCTAGCGCGATCCCAGGATATCGCGATGGGTTTCTCGTTGGATGGGAACGATGCCAATGTCCTGGCCACATTGAACCTGGCTAAGCAAATGGGTTTGCTCACGCTCTGTCTAGCAGGCGGCGATGGTGGACTTTCAAGGGAAGCCGAATTCGATTTCAGTTTTGTCATACAGGCGCACGACCCATTTGTCATCCAGGAGACTCATGAGACACTCTATCATGTTTTGTGGGAATTAGTGCATGTTTTCTTTGAGCATGAAGGATTATTGTGATGAGTGACGAGCACGGAAACCAACTGCATCTTTTGAAACATGTGTTGGTGTCTATCGAAGATGCTTCCTGTACACTTGACGCTGAGGGGCACTGTATAACATGTTCAGACGAAGCGCTACAAGTTCGTGTGCTGCATGTCGATCAGGAGAACGAGATAGCTCAGGTGACTATAAACGACACATCAGAAGAAATCGATATTACACTTGTGGAGAGTGTTGCGCCAGGCGACGTTTTGCTGGTGCATGGCGGTGTAGCAATTGCACGTGTAGACGAGGCAAGCAATGCATAATACAGAAGGATCTGAGTACGACCGGCTCTTTTATCCCTTTCTCTTTGAAGGTGGTAAGGCCAGCATAGAAGATGTACTGGCGCAGGTGCGTCACTCGACACTTGAGAAGTGCCGCGAGGTAATTGCTTTGCGTCGCGCAACGCTCGAGCATTCTGGTAAACAGATTGTTGCTGCTGGCGAAGCCATGGCGCGAGCTTTTGCTAACGGAGCAACATTGCTGGCCTTTGGCAACGGAGGAAGCACCACCGATGCTCAGGACCTGGTGACCGACTTGCTGGTTCCGCCTTTCCCAGAATGGGTCCCTTTGCCTGCGATTGCTTTGACCAACGACATCGCGGTAGTCACGGCTGTGGGGAATGATGTTGGTTTTGAAAATATTTATACTCGCCAGGTTATTGCATATGGGCGGCAAGGCGACATTGCCCTGGGAATTTCGACTAGCGGCAACTCAACCAATGTGCTACAGGCACTTGAGCAGGCAAAGAAGCAGGATCTGCTGACGATAGGGCTAACCGGCTACGATGGTGGCAAGATGATGCGCTCGGCGGCAGTAGACTTTTGCATCAATTCCCCCAGCGATCATATTCCGCGTATCCAGGAGGCTCAAGCGACAGCTTACCATGCGCTTATAGAGGCAATCCATAACTTAATGAGACCAACGTCTTAGAAGGACAGCAATGCCGCTGCATGTCAGCAGCCGGCAAGGAACGAAAGAAGGAGAACTTCCAATGAACATGAAATATGTTGACGAGTACCGCGATCCAGAACTGGCGAAGCGTATTTCAAATGAGATTGCGAAACTGTCGGCTTCCCGGCCTCTCAAGCTAATGGAGGTCTGCGGTGGACATACCCACACTATTTACAAGCATGGGATTGAGGATATATTGCCGCGCAACATTGATCTGATCCATGGACCGGGATGCCCTGTCTGCGTCTTGCCAATGGGCCGCATCGATGATGCCATCGCCATCGCCCGTATGGACGACGTGATCTTCACCACCTTTGGCGACATGATGCGAGTACCTGGTTCCAAGGGAAGTCTTCTAGACGCCAAGGCTGATGGTGCCGATGTTCGTTTCGTCTATTCGCCGCTCGATGCACTCAAGCTTGCCCGCCAATATCCTGACCGTAAAGTGGTCTTCTTCGCCATCGGCTTTGAGACAACCGCACCCTCGACCGCGGTGACGCTTCTGCGAGCAAAAGAAGAAGGGATTAAGAATTTCTCCGTCTTCTGCAACCATGTCAACATCATTCCAGCGATGAAGGCTATTCTTGACTCACCGGACTTGCGCCTGGATGGGTTCATAGGCGCCGGTCACGTCAGCATGGTAATCGGCATGAGACCCTACAATTTCGTTGCGCGTGACCATCACAAGCCAGTCGTGATTGCAGGCTTCGAGCCGCTCGATATCATCCAATCCATCTACATGATCGTAAAGCAGATAGCAGAGGGTCGTGCGGAGGTAGAGAATCAGTATTCACGGGTTGTACGCTCTGAAGGCAACGTCAAAGCGCTCCAGGCGATGGCGCAGACCATGGAATTGCGACCCTTCTTCGAGTGGCGCGGACTTGGCTTCATCACCCACAGCGCCTTGAAGTTACGTCCAGAGTTTGCCGATTGGGACGCCGAGCTACGTTACGAGGTACCAGGTCTGCGTGTGGCAGATCCCAAAGCATGTCAATGTGGCGAGGTGTTAAAGGGTGTCATTAAACCATGGGAATGTAAGGTATTTGGAACTGCGTGCACACCTGAAACACCCATCGGGACCTGCATGGTTTCGCCAGAGGGGGCATGTGCTGCTTACTTCAATTATGGTCGCTTCTCTATGGCCTCTGAGCGCACCCGCTTAAACGTTCTTCCTATTGCAGGGTCGTAGAGATTCGATGATGCAGATTGAATATTTAATGCGGACATCAGTACATCCACAGAATGCCGATCAATCGGCGATGGGCGCGATAAATCGGCCCCTACAGATGTCCGGATTCATGTGTTAATCTGCATTTCCGTGCCCGATTCCAGGAGGTTTGTATGGATAGTTCTACAGCAGGTGATAGTGAGCGCATCGAAGATGTGCTGAAGAAGATCGAACGCACAAGGCAGGCGCGCCGTCATAAATTCTATTTGCGTGATGAAAAAATCACACTCAGTCATGGCAGTGGCGGCAAGTCTACCCACAACCTGATTGAAGGTGTCTTTGCGCCCGCTTTCTCGAATCCGCTCCTCGATGCGATGGATGATGCAGCAACCTTTGGGATGGATGGAACGGGTCAACGCGTTGCCTTTACGACAGATACCTATGTCGTGAGTCCACTCTTCTTTCCCGGTGGAGATATCGGGAAACTCGCCGTACATGGCACGATCAACGACCTGGCAATGGCTGGTGCAGTTCCCTTATACCTCTCGGCAGGCTTTATTCTGGAGGAAGGCTTTCCAATCAGCGATTTGCGCCGCATTGTCGCCTCTATGGCGACAGCAGCGAAGGAAGCTGGTGTCTTCATCATCACCGGTGACACTAAAGTAGTTCAGCGCGGCAAGGCAGATGGGCTATTCATCAACACTGCCGGGGTAGGAATTATCCACACCAGTTGGTTGCTTGGGCAAACCCAGTTGCAGCCAGGAGACCTGGTATTGTTAAGTGGTTCTGTTGGAGATCATGGCATCGCGATTATGCTGGCACGTGAAGCACTCGAGATCGAAACCGACGTACAGAGCGATACCGCAGCGCTCCATACGTTGACAGCCGCTTTGCTCGAAGCAGCAGGCGATAGCGTACATTGCCTCAAGGATCCCACTCGCGGCGGTGTGGCAACCTCGTTGAACGAGATGGCCTTAGGCTCGGAGGTTGCCATCGGGCTTAATGAAGACTCTATTCCTGTACATGGCGAGGTACGAGGAGCCTGTGAAATTCTGGGTCTCGACCCCTTGACCATCGCTAACGAGGGTAAACTCCTGGCAATCGTTGCCCCTGACAAAGCTGATGTCGCGCTGAAGGCCATGCGCAACCACCCGCTGGGTCGTGAGGCCGCCATCATAGGCTCTGTGCAAGCCGAGCCGCCTGGAATGGTCTTCCTACGCACAGACATTGGAGGAATGCGGGTATTGGATATGCTGGTTGGTGATCCGCTGCCGCGTATATGCTGACTTGGCGATATGTATATCTCACTTGAAACCTTCGGAATCCCTCCTATCCCCACATGTTCAACCGATAATAAGGCTACGCAATTTGCGAAATCGGCTGCT
>JBKPBA010000217.1:0-13202 GCA_046726675.1 Chloroflexota bacterium | reverse complement strand
GTCAAAATCGACTTCAAACGTTTTACCTTGATACGGAATAGGAGACGTCGTCAGACCACGTGCTGTGACATATAGCGGAACGTGCCACCAGTGATTCTCAAAGGGATTCAGAGCCAGCCTCACCTTGCCAACGATCTGCGTCCACATATGAAGTGTATCACACGTGTCCTTCCAAGCCTCGAATGGCAATGCAGGCCACCTTTCAGCCGTTTCTCCGTTGCTCATTTTGTTTGTATCCTTCATGTGTTTCTCCGCCTGATTGTATGCAGCTTGCTCCTTTA
This sequence comes from Chloroflexota bacterium, assembly GCA_046726675.1. Lineage (GTDB taxonomy): Bacteria > Chloroflexota > Ktedonobacteria > Ktedonobacterales > Ktedonobacteraceae > DATMNR01. The sequence goes on along the minus strand of JBKPBA010000217.1, from coordinate 12,921 downwards.
TTTTATCACCGGGAATATTCAAAGAGGTATGATAGAATGAAGGCGCAATCTCTTCCAGGGTTGCAAGAAGCAGAGAGAACAAATCTTGAATAGGTATTTGATTTAAGGCAGGTCACATTTCGCATATGTTCGCGAGGATTGGAGGCAACATGGAACTCTCGGATTATGTCAAGTATGATGCGGTCGGTCTGGCTCAATTGATCACCAGTGGACAGATATCGGCACAAGAAGTACAGCAAGTAGCACGTAATGCCATCGAAGCGGTAAATCCCGAATTGAATGCACTCGTTGGCGACTTGTTCGAAACGCCGTTACCTTATTCAGCAAGTGGTCGCTTCGCTGGTATTCCCTTTCTCATTAAGGACCTGGTGCTCCATGCCGCCGGAGTGCCAACTCGTATGGGAAGTCGTATGACCGGCGAGGGGATTACGTTTCCCCACGATACAGATCTGATGATACGTTTCAAGCAAGCAGGTCTTGCTACGCTGGGACGTACTGCCACTCCGGAATTTGGCTTCAATGCTTCAACAGAGTCACTCGCCAATGGCCCGACACGCAACCCATGGGATACTTCCCGTAGCTCAGGTGGCTCCAGTGGAGGGTCTGCCGCGCTCGTTGCCGCGCGAGCGCTACCAGTGGCACATGCAAGCGATGGCGGGGGATCGATCCGTATACCATCAGCGTGGTGTGGCCTGGTTGGGCTAAAGCCGACTCGTGGTCGTACGCCAGTCGGTCCTGATTTTGACGAGTCGCTTTTTGGCCTGGCAATAGAGTTTGCGCTGACGCGCACCGTGCGTGACGCGGCTGCACTGTTAGACGCTGTACAGGGTTCTGGTGTTGGTGACAAGTATGTAATCGCGCCACCCACGCGCCCGTACTCCGAGGAGGTTGGCACGCAGCCAGGGAGTCTGCGCATAGCTTTCACGGCACAGGCCTGGTCGGGTGATCCAGTGGACAAAGAGTATGTGCAGGCCATCGAGTCTGTCGGCCGCGAGCTTACTTCGCTTGGGCATAGGGTAGAGGAAGCTAGCCCACGATTCGATTTGGATGCCCTTGTCAAAGCAAATGCCGCGCTCTGGGCTACTTTCATCGCTTACGGAGCCGTAGGTCTAGCTGATATTCTTGGGATTCAACCAGGTCCAGAAGTGTTGGAGGCTACAGTTCTTAACTGTGTTGAGTATGCTCGCCAGCTTACAGTGTTCGACTTATTTGCTGCTCAGCAAACCTGCAATGTGGTAAGCCGCACGGTAGGGGCATTCTTTAACGACTTTGACGTGCTTGTTACGCCAACAGTAGCCGTACCACCTCCTCTGCTTGGTTATCTCAATGCGAATGATGCCAGTCTCGACATGCTTGGCTGGCTTAACAAACTCATCGCAGTCATTCCATTCACCCCGTTATTCAACGTCACCGGACAGCCTGCCATGAGTCTGCCCCTCGTACAATCAGACGATGGTCTACCAATCGGTGTGCAGTTCGTTGCGCGCTATGGTGACGAGGCAACTTTGTTCCGACTCGCCTCACAGCTAGAGCAGGCACTTCCATGGTCAGATCGGTTGCCCAGGATTGTAGCAGCACGTTAGTACAACAGAAGTGACCATTCTGACTGAACGCAGCGAAGCATCTCGCAGTCAATCGCGGCAGTCCTTTCGCTTCGCTCAGGGTGACAGTCAGACCACATCACTGTCATGCTGAGCGAAGCGAAGCAACTGTGTGCCCAGCGAGCCAGACCCTTCGCGGAGTTTACACTGAGCGGAGCGAATGTGCTCAGGGTGACACTATTTAGCAACTGAGGTTGATCCATATCGGGGCAAACTTCATGTCGCCCCTACGGTTAATCCGCCATCCTGACTGGTATCAGCGCCCGGCCGCATCCGCTTCCTGTGCAAGCTGGAAGAGGACTGTAAAGAACTCCTTCGATTGGCCCCTGAACAGCCCTGAGTTTGTCAAGAAATGAGCAGCACCCATTGCTGCACCCTCTGTCTCGGTTGGACGAATGATCGAAACAAGTGGGAACTTGCGGCTGAGGAAGATGGTCGGTTCGGGCATAATCAGATTGGTCTGGAAATCCTCCCCGCCAAATCCAGAGGCGCACGGCCCTATGCCTGAACCGGTACTCTGTGAAGAAAGGATGGACAGTATCTGTGGAGTCCCCCACATAGCATAAGCGCGCTAAAGATCAATACGTAGGAAGGTTACATGGAGGGCACTTGCTACAACCCTTTGTACTTTGAATCGTAGAGAATGAAAGCAGAGTAAAAAACTCATGAAAGATAGAAAGATAGAATACATGCAAACACACAGCTATAAAGAGCAACTTCACAGCCCTTTCGAATGGTATCGCACGATGCGCGCCACGCAACCCGTCTTCAAGCACCCCGAATGGGGCGGCTGGCAGGTCTTTCGCTATGCCGACGTGTCGCGCGTACTGAGCGAGTATGCGACATTCTCATCCGACAGCCGCCGCATGGCGCAAGCTGATGGCTCCCAGGGAGAGCCTGACCCGATCGGGTCCAGCATCCTGCAGATGGATCCGCCACGCCATCGCCAGCTCCGTAACCTGGTCTCGCAGGCCTTTACGCCGCGCATGGTGACGCAACTGGAACCGCGCATCACCGCCATCACCAACGAACTGCTGGACAAGGTAGTCGACGCGGGTGAGATGGACGTAGTACGTGACCTGGCCTATCCTTTGCCCGTTACCGTCATCGCAGAATTGCTGGGCATCCCTGCCGAGCTGCGCGAGGATTTCAAACGCTGGTCAGATGCCATCGTGGCTGGCGAAGAGAACCTGTCAGAAGAGGATCGCAAGGCGCTCTTCCAGGAAATCCAGGGCATGTATGGCTACTTCACGCAGGTGCTTGAGGAGCGCCGCCAGCATCCACAGAACGACCTGGTCAGCGCTCTGCTGGCCGCTGAGGTTGATGGGCAGCGCTTGAGCAACGTAGAGCTGCTCGGCTTCTGCGGACTGTTGCTGGTCGCTGGCAACGAGACGACAACCAACCTGCTCGGCAACATGATCCTCTGCTTCGACGAGAATCCCGGCGTGGTGGATCGCCTGCACAAGAATCGCGCGCTGGTGCCAGGAGCTATCGAGGAGACCCTGCGCTATTACTCGCCAGTCAAAGCTATGCCTCGCGTAACGACAACCGAGACAATTCTCGGCGACCAGCGTATCGGGCCAGATCAGTTCATCATAGCCTGGATTGGCTCGGCAAACCGTGACGAGGCCGAATTCCCTGATGCCGATCGCTTCGACATCGAGCGCGAGCCGAATCGCCATATCGCTTTCGGGCGGGGTATCCACTTCTGCCTGGGCGCTCCCCTGGCGCGCCTGGAGGCAAAAGTCGCGCTCAATGCCATGCTCGACCGCCTGCCAGGGAGCTGGCAGGTAGCCGATGTGCCGCTGGAGATGGTCAAGAGCTTTGTCGTCTTCGGCGCAAAGAAGCTACCCATGACCTGGAGCGCGTAAGACACCCTGCATGGTCTAATGGTACCTCACATTGAGCCGCAAAAAAGTGGAGTAAGGAACAGAGATCATGTTTGAAACGCTCTCACCCATCACCGTTGCAGATCTGAGTGTCCGCGAATGTGGCCCGACCAGCGCGCCCACGATTTGTTTTCTCCATGCTGGAGGGATCAGTGGCTGGATGTGGCGCCCGCAGGTCGAAGCACTTCAGGATACCTATCATTGCCTGATCCCCGACCTACCCGAACACGGGCTGAGTGCCGCAGTCCAGCCGTTTACCATCACGGATGCCGCCCATCGCGTTGCAGAACTGATCCGTAAGCTAGGACACGGAGGGCGCGCTCATGTGATCGGCCTTTCGGAAGGAGCCCAAATCACGGTGCAACTCCTCGGCAGCGCCCCCGAGATCGTGGATCACGCGATCATTAGCAGTGCCCTGGTGCATTCCTTACCAGGTGTTGGTCTCTTTGGTCCACGGGCCTTTGCGCTGATCTTTCGTCTGTCTGCGGCCCCCTTTCAACGTTCTGACTGGTATGTTCGCTTGAATATGCGGTATGGAAATGCCCTCCCTGAGCAGTATTTTGCCGAGGTGCGCAAGGACACCAGAAGGATGACGGCCAACTCCTTTACCCATATGCTCCTGGAAAATCAACACTTCCGCATCCCAGCAGGGTTAGACCAGGTTCAGGTGCCAGCGCTAATCATTGCTGGTCAGCACGAATTGGCCATTGTGCGCCGGTCCGCTCGTGAGCTGGCAGCAGCGTTACCTGCTGGCCAGGGGTATCTGGTCGCCTTCAGCAAACGGGGAGCCGAGGAGCATTCCTGGAACCTCCAGCGGCCTGAGTTGTTCAATGCGGCCACCCGCGCCTGGCTCACAGATCGCCCATTACCTCCAGAATTACTGCCTCTGTGATAAGCAGAGAGAGCCACGGGAACAGAGGATGGTGAATCATCCCTTTCCTCTTGATAGAAGCAAGCAGATGCCCAAAGCCCAGCGAGAGGATCATCATCGGTCATTGCCGACCCCGCTTGACAATGCCTTCTTCTCAATGCATAATTAGACTAGCTAGTCTAACTAGATGGTCTAATTGGTTTCATGAAAGACAGGATGAATGCACCACTAAAAGGAGAGGGCAATGCCATTTCCACGATTCTTCAATTTGGAGCGTGAGAAGCGCGAATGGCTGATGGAAGTGGCAGCGCAGGAATTTGCCAGGTACGGCTTCGAGAACGCCTCGATCAATCGTATCCTCGAACGCGCGCAGATGAGCAAGGGCGCGACATATTACTACTTTGCGGATAAGGTTGATCTATTCCTCACTGTAGTACAGTATTGCAATGAACGTCTGAATCTGTTTGACCAGGAGCTCGATCCTGCCACACTTACTGCCGAAACCTTCTGGCCGACCTTTGCCAAACTGCGTAGCCAACCATAGATCCGGTCCTTCGAGCAGCCGTGGCTGTTTGCAGCAGTCAACGCGGCAAGGCGCCTGTCACCAGAATCATTGGAACGCGAGCCACTTGCCAGCTTTGCCAGGCAGCTCATAGCGTGGGTGATGACTATTGTGAAACGAGGGCAGGAGGTTGGCGTCATCCGCAACGATATCCCCGATGAGCTCATTTTTGGCTGGCTGCGCGCGCTCGATGAAGCGGGCGATCAGTGGTTGCTTGCGCACTGGAAAGACTTGGACCGTGAGGCTATCGCCCGAATTTCTGACCAGACAGTTGATGCTATGCGGCGGGCGCTTATGCCAGATTCTTTGCACTAAAGAGGAGCATTACTATGGTCAAGCACACGCGATTGACACCTATAAGCCGTTGGCGGGAACGCATGGTGCGTCTGGCAAACGATACTGAGTGGGGAGAACATCTAGCTTACTGGGTTGGCAAAGCAGCAGGGGGCTTGCAGTTGCGGCTGGAGAAGTTGAGACCATCCGGCGAGATTCCCTGGACGCCCTTGAGACGACCAATTGCGGAAGCAAAAGTGGCAGTTGTCACCACCGGTGGTGTTCATCTCTGCATTGATGAGCCTTTCGATCTGAAAACAGATGCTTCGTTTCGTGCTATCCCGCGCAGCGCAAGCAATACCGACCTTTGTATTACACATGAACACTATGATCGCCGGGATGCCCTGCGCGACCCGAACCTGATCTTTCCGCTGGAGCGGTTGCTTGAACTGGAGGCAGCAAGCATCGTTGGTCGCGTAGCGGATGTCCACTACGCCTTTGGCTTTGTCCAGGATCCTCGTGATCTCCTTGCACCAGGTCGCCAGGTTGGTAAACTGCTTGCCCAGGCAGGTGTCGATCTTGTGATCCTGGTACCCGCCTGACCAGTCTGCACGCGGTCCGTGGGACTGCTCGCACGTGAAATTGAGGCATGCGGGGTGACAACGGTTGCGCTGGCACTGGTACGGGAACTGGCAGTGATGGTGAAAGCACCGCGTATGCTCTATCTCCACTGGCCTTTCGGGCATGCCCTTGGCGAGCCGAACAAGCGTGATCAACAGTACACTGTGCTGCACGATGTATTCTCTATGGCGCGTTGTGCGCCACAGCCCGGGCTAATTGTTGATCTCCCTTACCAGTGGAGACGGCAGGTATACACACCTATCTCTGATTGGACAGGAGAAAGCCAGGCGTTTACCCAGGGCCTAGCCCTTGCTGTCCCATGTCAGATGGCGAAGGATTAACTCGTAGACGTGTGTCGCATCGACCACGGCGGTGTCGAGTAGATCAGGCTCTTGGGTCATGCAAAACGGACTGTCCTCAACTGAGGCGTTCACGCGCCCATGAGAACCGCGCACGAGCGAGGCATCCAGCGGGATGACATCCATCAGGTAACGGAAGCCCAGGCGCGCCTTCAGCAGCGTCCACCCTACCTTCACTTTTGGAGCCTTGAGGTGTGGGTCAAGGAAGAGTTCTACGGGATCGTAACCTGGCTTACGGTGAATGTCCACTGTTCTGGCATAGTCTGGTGCCAGGCGGTCGTCGAGCCAGTAGTAGTAGGTGAACCAGGCATCTGGCTCGGCAATCGCCACCAACTCTCCCGCTCGCGGATGATCGAGATGCGCCTGGCGCTTCCCCTCATCGTCCAGCACCTCTGCAACACCCGCAGTCGCCTCTAGCAGCCTGCGCACTTCATGCACACGTCCAGGATCATTGACGTAGACATGGGCCACCTGGTGATCGGCGACAGCAAAGGCAACACTCGCCCCGGCATCCAGCAGTTCTCGACCTAGCTCTTGCCGCACGGCAAGCATCCCTTGCTTGCGCAGCTCCCGATTGAGGTGAACCGGCCTGGAGACGGGTGTGATACCGTACTCGGACACAATCATGATGCGGGCATCACGCGTTCCGTAGTAGTCGATGAGATGGCCACAGAGCGCATCGAGTTCTCTGAGGTCCTGGGCAACGAAGTCCTGAAAGGGGCCGAAGCGTTGGAGACAATAGTCCAGGTGTGGTAGGTAGATCAAGGTGAGTGTTGGGTCATAGCGCTGATCCACCCACTTTGCCGCCTCCGCGATCCACGTGCTCGCACCAATCGAGGTGTTGGGGCCCCAGAAATTAAAGAGCGGGAATTGGCCTAGCTCGTCTTGGAGCGCGAGGCGCAGGTCCGCTGGCCTGGTATAGATATCCGGGAGCTTCCGACCGTCCGCCGGATACATGGGTCGGGGTGTGACCGCGTAGTCCACCGACGCGTACATATTGAACCACCAGAACAGGTTAGCGCAGGTGAAGGTCGGGTCGAGTGACCGCGCTGTCTCCCACACCTTTGGCCTCTGGATGAGCGCATTGGATTGCCGCCAGAACTTGACTTCGCACTCGTCCCGGAAGTACCACCCATTGCCAACGATGCCGTGACCGTTGGGATAGCGACCGGTGAGGAACGTAGCCTGGACGGAGCAGGTCACCGCAGGGAGTACCGTGTTGATCGATGCCCTCTTTCCCTGCTCGGCAAAGGCGCACAAACGTGGCGTCGATGGGCCGAGCAGACTGGGGGTCAGCCCAACAGCATTGAGAACGACGGTTTTACGCATGTTCATGTCCCCCTCACGTAGCGTTGCAAGGAAAGTGTCAGCCCGAAGGCCATCAGGGCGAGCAGCACACCAAGGGGACTGCCTGCCGTCGCCAGCACCAGAGCGTCCAACAGCGATATGCCCGCGATCAACTGCCCCACAGTCCGTCCTACCTGGCGTTTTGGCGAACGGAAAGCGAAGGTGACACTGTACGCAACCCAGATAGTAAAGCATAGAATGAGGGGCAGAGTAACCCATCGCACCTGTTGCGCCGTGAAATAAACCGTTGGCAAGAAGAGTGTGGCCACGATGCTCACATTCGTCATGCTGGGCTTGTTTTCGGTCTTGGCAATGTAGGTCAAACCAATCACATAGAGCACCAGGAGACTGCCCGGAATCAACAATGGAGAGAAAGATTGGACAGAGAAAGCCAGAAATGCCGTAATATAGACCATCAGACGGCAGAGGGCCATGAGCAGAGGGCTCAGCGGGTTGCTCTTGTGCCACCTATCGTAGCAGATGATCAGAGCGATGAGCACCAGTCCGCTCAAGAACGGGCGCGGACCAATACGCAACAGAAGCAGGCTGCCGCAACCGCACAGGGTGAGGACCACTGCAACAGCCGCTCGCCGGGACACGATACCGGCTGGTAGTGGCCGTTCGGGCCTCTCGCGGCAATCGACGGCATAATCCATGAGATCGTTCAGATACATACCTGCGGTGTAGAAGAGCACCATGGCAATGGCAATAAGACCCAGCTTGCCGTCAGGCCAGAGGACGCCTGCCAGAGCTGCTCCAGCCAGGATGTTACTGACCACCGTAGGGCTGTTGGATATGCGGGCCAGGGCCAGGTACCCGTACAGTGTCTTGCGCCATGACCGATAGATTGAAACCTTCATACTCAAAGCTTCTTCTCGAGTACCCATTCATATTCTCTGGCAATCGAGTCGAGCAGGTCTTTTTTCAGATCCTCCGGCAACACGCTCCAGGTGTACGTCTCGATCTCCAGATGACGGCAGAAGCGTCTCTGTGCCAGGAGATCGAGTGTGTCCAGGATCGTATCTTGCGTTGACAGGAATCTTGGAAAATGATCGATGAAAATTGGCACATGAAAATGGATCCGCCACTGAGCAATCTGACGATCCTGGATGTGGGGCAATGCCTCAAGCAAATCGGGATAGTGGTGGAAGGTTCCGTCGTGATACTGCTGGACGACTTGATGGAGGTACGTTGATTCCGCAAATGGCTCCAAGGCACGAGCGATATCCACCCGTGCCTGTTCTTCACCGGGAAAGGCGACTTTCAGGGCCGAGCTGATCTGCACTTTCCCGATCTTGATACCGATCTGATCAAAACGGTCGAGCACAGTCGCGGGCTCTTCATAGGCAAGGGCCACATGGCACGTATCAAAGCAGACCCGTATGTGTTCAAGCAGATGGCTGCGAGCCTCGTCCCTGGAGACGGCAAGAGCATCTGAGAGGAGGCGTGCCCCCTCTTCTAAGAGCCAGTGGGTATAAAAACGTACGACCTCCTCTGAGTTCTCAAGCAGGCCATCGGGTTCTGGTTCGATGGCCAGGTGAATAAGCTTATCATGCTCATGTTTAACCCGTACCAACGCCTCTGCGATCCGTACAATATTCCGGGTAAAGCCCCTCCATGCAGTGGGATCTTGTATGTTGACCCACATTTTATAGGAAAGTGGACTGGTGGAGATGCTGCCTTCAATTCCATCTGGCAGTAAAAATGCCAGGATCTCGGTGAGACGCAGCGTATAGGCTACACGCTCCTCGTCACGCCAGTCGGGTGCGTGGACGAGGGCCTTCACGGGCTGCTGGTGAAACGGGCCATAAGGGAAACCATTGAGCGTGAAGACATAGAGCCCGTGTTCCTGCAGGAAATACTGGAACTGCTGCAGGTGATCGCCCTGTAGTAGTTCGCTACTCTCTCTGCCTGAAAGACGCAGTCCAATGCCGAAAGCGCTGTGGGGTGCGAAGCGGGCCTTGAGCGCTGGCGCATAGCGTCGAAGGCTGGCATACACCTCACTCCACCCGTTGCTGGGATGAATATTGGTACAGTAAGTCAGGTGAAAGAAACGATCGGGCTCTACATACATGGGCGTTCTCCTCTCCAATGCCAGCGGCCCTCACCAGGTGCTCTCGGCGCTCTCCCGCTTCAAGCAAAACTTTGGTGATTGGCTCAAGAATTCAATTGGGTTCTCGTAGACCACCTTGCAAATCAGGCGCTCGGAGTGACCACGACGGCGCATCTCTAAGACAAAGTGCGGTATGGCGGTGGGCAGGCTGGGACCCCAATCACACGCCGAAGCCACGCAGAGACGCTCACTGCCGTACATCTCGATCATGTCCACGGCACGAGCAGCCGAGGTTTTCGTCTGTGGGTAGAGGGTTAGACCTGTCCAAAAACCGCGATCAAGGATCATACCAATGGTGTGTTCCTCCGCATGATCGACCATGACACGACCAGGCTCAATGCGCCTATTGTCGACGAGCGTGTCAACGATCACCTTGGTCCCCTTATACTTATCTTCCAGGTGAGGCGTATGGATATGAATGAGCTGGTCGTAGCGCAGCGCCAGATCAACGTGGTCGATGAAGGTGGCTATTTCGTTGCGCGTCACCCGGTTAACCCCAATCTCACCGATGCCGAGGACATTGGGTCGATCAAGAAACTGTGGGATCAGCTCCAGGACGTGTCGCGCCAGTGCTCTGTCCTCACCCTCTTTAGGATTGAGGCACAGCCAGCAGTAGTGCTGGATGCCATATTTCGCTGCACGCGTCGGCTCGAAACTGGTTAAGCGGTTGAAGTAGTCAGCGAAGACGACCGGTGACAGGCGGTCAAAGCCAGCCCAGAAAGCCGGTTCAGTCAGCGCAACACAACCGGTGAGCGCCATCTGTTCGTAGTCATCCGTGGTCCTGGAAACCATGTGAGCGTGAAGATCGATGTACTTCATGGCTGCACCTCTCCTCTGTGGTGATCGAACGCACCGAACGCACTCTTGCGATCCAACTGCACCAGCGGTTCAGTGGTCGGGTCGCTGAAGATCATTTGGATGTCGTAGACGCGACCAGGGGTACGTGCACAAAGTGCCTGTAGGGCCTGCCGCATGGCCTGCATCCTGAAGTCATCTTCGGCATTGCGGTCAACCGAGCGATCCAGGCGATCCAGGAAGGCCGCTACATCGAGCATTTTGGCTCGCACCTCCATGAAATACTCATCGATGAGTTGCTGTTGTGTTAATGGACAGGTGCCATCTTGTCTATTCATTGTCGTTTCTCCATCTTATGCTTCGATTGATACTCCTCCAGGAGTGCGATACTTCTTATCATTGTCTCTTCATCCATCTCGTGTACCTCGATACCTCGTCCGATACGCTCAAGCAAGGGAATGGTGAGTTGCCCCCCCAGATGTTCCCTGAACTCCTGCAAGCCAGTAAAAATGCAGCGGGTGTCACGCTGGTCGTGCAGGTAGAGGCTCAGCTCGCACGTGTAGACGGCAAACCCTAGTGCTGAGAGCAGTCTAAGAATACGCTGCCAGTCCGGTTTGGGCAGCAGTCCAGCGAGGTAGGAATAGGTGGAGTCCAGGGCCATGCCAATCGCCACGGCCTCGCCATGGCGTAAGGCGTAATGGGAGAGTTGCTCCAGCTTATGCGCCGCCCAGTGGCCGAAGTCCAGGGGCCGCGAGGAGCCAAACTCGAAAGGGTCGCCACTCGTCGCGATGTGGTCAAGGTGCAACTGCGCGCAGCGGTAAATCAGCCAGAGCATGGCCTGCATATCTTTGTCAACGAGTCGATCGGTCTTTTCCTCGATGAAGTCGAAGAACTCGACATCTTTGAGCAGTGCCACCTTGATAGCCTCAGAGATACCACTGCGCCAGTCACGCGTCGATAGCGTCGTCAAAAAATCGGCATCGTTGAGCACGGCCACTGGGGGCGCAAATGTGCCGAGGAAGTTCTTCTTCCCGAAGGCGTTGACACTATTCTTGACGCCTATCCCTGAATCGTTCTGAGAAAGCACGGTCGTGGGCACACGAATGAAACGAACGCCACGATGGACTGTCGCCGCCGCATAGCCCACCATGTCGATCACTGCCCCACCCCCAATTGCCATCACATAGGAGTGCCGACAGATACCATACTGATGAATGGCTTCTTGGATCGTTGCTACGTTCGTGAGATCGTTTTTGGCATATTCCCCACCAGGCACGACCAGCGGTGGACAGACGAGGCTCATCAACGAACGGTGGTGCTGGTAGTAGGAGGAGATGGCATCCAGCAGGTCAGGGTGGTGCTGCCAGACGCCACGATCAACGACGCAAAGGATTTTCTTTGGAGGCTGCATGTCGCCGCCATTGATCACGTCGCACAGGAGGGGATTATCGCAAGCAAAGAGCTGCCGTGTAAAGTGTACGGCATAGTGATAGCTCACCTGGACCGTTTGATGAATGAGTTGCATAACGTGACTCTACACCTCTTTGGAACGAGCAATTCCACTCAAAGCTACACTATCGACAGCAATCTTTTCTGCTGAAGAAGCATACTCCTGAGCATGCAAAGTGATCAAGTACCGTAGGACTATTGGATGATAACCAGCAGAGGTAAAAGTACGGAAGTAGTCTCAAAATCTTTGGACAGGAGAGAGCCAGGCGTTTATGCAGGGACTCGCCCAGGCCCTCCAGGAGGAAAAAGGGTAAAATCACCTCGTCCCATGCGCTGCCTGCATTCTCTTTATAGTCTCCGGCATCTCTTCTCCGACCGAGAAAAGGAATATCACAGCGGTCGATTCGCCTAAGAAGGCAAAACGTTTGTGCAGATCCTTCAGAAGCGCATCCTCACTCTTTCCCTTTACAGCTTGCAGATACTTTGTAAAGGAACCAAACTCCTGCTCCACCTTCTGCATTGTCTGAGCGTTTGCAACCACAGCGGCAATTTTCTTTGCGCTACGTATCATGCCATCGTCTTTGAGCAGGCGATCAATATCTCCGTCATTAAATTGAGCGACGGCATCGATCGAAAAGTTCGCAAACAGGCGTTTGATGTCCGGCCACTTCTTCTCGATCACTTTCCAGTTCAGTCCCGCGAGAAATACCGCTCTCGACATCTGCTCAAAATACCCATCATCATCCTTTGGGCGAGGCATTGGGGTGTGTCGTGTAATATCCCACGGTTCATCTTGCTTCATGTTCTTAGTGCTCTCCTTCCCTGGCGATAAGCGCCGGGAGCTATACCAAAATAGCGTTTGAACGCCTTACTAAAGGCAACCTCAGATTCGTAGCCGACAGACGTAGCGACTTCAACCAGTGTCGCAGCATATGTTCGCAGCTCAGCGGCAGCCTTCGTGAGACGCACACGAGTTATGTACTGCATAGGCGGTTCACCAACAAGCTGCCTGAATTTAGCTGAAAACGCTGAACGCGATAG
>JBKPBA010000216.1:0-4340 GCA_046726675.1 Chloroflexota bacterium | reverse complement strand
GTATAATGGGGCATACGTGCTGCGCTCCTTCCTGCTCTATATGTGGACGAGACGATCTCTTCTGCATTCGCACTTTGTTGTCCTGCAAGGAAGTTTTCTCATTGATCTCAGTTTACATGCTTGCTGCTCAAAAAACATCATGAGAACGCTCTATTTTGCTACATTTTGGGATCGGTCGAAACATGAGTTAGACAGTTCATCTAGTGCAAACGCACTAGTCCCCCCCAATCGGTTAGAGTTCATCCCTACGCTGAAAGTCCCTAAAAAATAGAGCGTTCGAAAGTTGTGTTTACCAGACCCAACACGTATACTTAGGGTAGAGATTGAGGTCACTGGCGTATGGCCTGCCTGAAAAAATGGTGACCCATGAAAGGAGAAGAGTATGACTACATCAACACCACCCGTCACCAGTCCGCCTGACCAGGGTCCGGCCTGGCACACACTCAGCATCGAGGACGCCCTGCGAGAACAGGGCGTCGATGCAGCGACCGGGCTGAGTCGAGCTGAAGCCGAGGGTGTAGTTGGCGCTCAAGAAACTTCAGAATTGGGATAGAGCCAAAATCTTGATTTCATTGTTTAAAAGAATGATTGGAACCTGAGGCATTACTCACCCAGGCTTAACCGACTTGAGTAGAACGCTTTACATGTAAAAACACATCCTTAAAAACTCTCATATTTAACACTTAAACTCTACCATAAAAGGCAAAAATCGTGTATTATTATCGAAATCTCATCTCTTTGCTCTCATGTACAGTATCCCATATAAGGAGGCGCTGACTATGAAGACCATGATGTTACGCGGTTCCCCTATCATCCGCCCGTTACTTGCTGCGGCTGCCCTTGTGATTGTGGTGTTTGGCCTGAAGTACTCCAGCGATGTGCTGGCACCCGTTTTTCTGGCCGCAACCCTGGCGATTCTCTTTACTCCGGCGTTGTGGTGGCTCGAAAAGAAAGGGTTGCCTTCCTGGTTGGCATTGGTGGTGTTGATTCTTGCCCTGGGAGGCTTCATCATCCTTATGATCATCATCCTCACGACCTCGCTGGAGCGACTTTCACTGAACCTCCCAGAGTATGCCGACTTGCTGCACCAGCGTATCGAAGCCCTGGGAACCGCCCTGGGGAGCGTCGGCATTGATCTGCAGGGGTCGCTCAACACCATGGTTGTGGATACGACTGCGCTGGCTCATTCAGCCATTGATGTCGCCCTGGGAGTCCTGAGTAATGGTGTCGCTATCGTTTTCTTTCTGTTCTTGCTCTTTCTGATGCTGGTCGAGTCCAGGTCCATCGCGACCAAGTTCCAGACCCGACTGCAAACAGGGAACAATTTCGTGATCCAGCTTGGGAACTATACCAGGCAGATTCAAAAGCAGTATCGCATTCAGGCCATGAGCAATCTGCTGAGTGCTGCAGCGCTCACCGTGGAGTTCTTGCTTTTCCGCATAGACGGTGCCTTTTTGTGGGGGTTCCTGGCCTTCATCCTGGGCTTTATCCCCAACGTCGGTTTGATCATTGCCTGTTTGCCAGCGGTGCTCATCGCGTTTATTCTGTATGGGTGGGGAACAGCGTTAGTCATCCTGGTCATTGGCATCATTCTCAATGCTGCCATGGATAATGCGGTCACGCCACGCATTTATGGAAAGGGGTTGAACTTGCCAGTGCTGCTGGTATTTGTCTCTTTTCTCTTCTGGAGCTGGGTGTTTGGATTTGTGGGTGCGCTGCTGGCCATCCCGGCCACGCTATTCATAAAAGCGCTCTTGCAAGGTCGGCAGGAGACGCGCTTCCTGGTCGTGTTACTCAGCGGGAAGGACGATGGTGATACAAGTATTGTCCCCGATGATAGGCCAGTTGAAAGCAATGCAGGTGAAGAGCAAGGTGATACATATGAAGATGGGCATAAATCGTTGATAGTTGACCCAACTGACACTTCAACCAACGAAGATTGAGAAAGCGAATACAAAACCTTACTACTATTCATGGGAGGTCTAGTATCAATAGCAACAACTAGCATGCAGAGAGTGATATTCCACAGCCAGTCATCTGGAACCTATCTAATACAAATGCGCTAGAGCAAGAGCGACCAGAAGCTTTCAACACTGAATAGAAATAATATGTTTTATGCATGCTTCTTTGTCCTGTGGATAGTATAATGGTATCAGGAGTAGAGCGCGGTGATTGCTGTACCTTGTACAGAGTGCTTGCTTTTTAAGGAAGAATAGGACATTCACCTGGCCTGCGGGTGAATAGACAACATGAAGGGAGAACGACAATGGTTCTGGGTCCACTAGAGTACCTGGTTGTCGGTTTTGAAAATTATCGCTTCACGGGCCAGATCCTGGCGGAACTACGTGCTGCACAGGAGAAAGGCATCATACGCGTGGTTGATCTGTGCGTGATTCAGAAAGATGAGCAGGGCATTGTTACGGAGCGGGAATTGAGTGAATTGAGTGGCGAGGAAGCTACGGAACTGAGTCCTCTAGCTGGCAATTTGATGGGCCTGCTGGCAGACGAAGATATTGAACAAGTCGCAGCAGATATTCCCAATAATAGTGCAGCTGGGTTGCTGCTGTTCGAGCATACCTGGGCAATCGGCTTGAAAGAAGCAATCAAGAATGCGGGAGCAGTAGCCATCACAGGCGGGTTCGTGTCACCTGATGTGATAGCAGAGGTGGAAGAAGAACTCGAGGCAGCAAAGCAAAATGCCTGACAGGAACAAACGGCAGCCTAAGCTGTTCAATTGTAAAAATGTTTTTAGTACCGTTGAAGTGACCCATTCGGTCACCATGCAAGGAGGAAAGTTATGTTCAGAAGAAGAAGGCCGCTCCTGAGGGCAGCTGCAGTGGGTGGAGTAGCCTATGCTGCAGGCCATCATGTGGCAACGAAATCCGCCGAGCAACAATATACTGATGCTCAGCAGAATGCACAGATTGCCGATCTGCAACAGCAGCAAGCGCCACCACCAACATATCAACAACCTGCGTATCAGCAACCTGCTCCGCCACCAACGTATCAACAGCCCCCTCCACCAGCGAAATCTACCGGTTTAACTGATGAGCAGATTGCTCAGTTGAAGCAGCTAGGAGCACTTCATGAGTCTGGAGTCCTAACTGATGCTGAATTTGGGGCTGCGAAACAAAAGATTCTAGGAATCTAATAATCAACAGGTCAGGGAGAAGCTTTCGCGTTTAGTAGGGCAGAGGTTTACCTCTGTTCTGATAGGTGCAGGATACCCAAACATAAGAACTTTATAGGAAGTGAGAGATATGGGCTCAGTCTTACTGAAAATGCTGCCGTTTGCCCTCGGTGCCATCGCTCCTACGATGATCGGTCTGGTGGTCATCTTTCTGACTGGCTCGAAAGGAGTAGTCCAATCGTGCGCGTTCATCCTTGGCAAGTACCTATTTTACGTGTTTTGGGGCCTGCTATCACTTGGTCTGGTAGATCAGCTATCATCTCCTGGACTGAAAGTGTCCAGGAGCGTTTCGGAGGGGTTTTTTCTTATCGCCGGTTTGTTGTTACTTATCCTGGCAGTACGCAATTTCTTCGTGGAGGATGATCCAGATGCCCCTCCGCCAAAGTTCATGACTCTTTTAGCCAAGCTAGGGCCATTCAAGTTGTTTGGGTTGGGCATTGGGATATCCATCATCCAACCTCGCTTTATCATATTCGTGCTCTTAGGCGCATCAATTATTGCCCAAGCCAGATTATCAACTACTGAAAACTTCATCTCTCTCTTGGTACTTGCCCTGCTTATGGTATGGCCAATGCTCATCCCCTTAGTTGTGTTTCTCGTCATGGGTGAGCATCGTGTTGACGCAATGCAATCAATGAGGACGTGGTTAATACACAATCAGCGCATGATCAATGTTGTCGTAATGGGTGTTTTTGGCGTTATTCTGCTGTTCTTGGGACTGACAGGTATCTAATGATACTTCCTTGCTTTCAGAGGCACAGCAAGGATTAAATTACTTTCGAGTCAAGGATATTTTGTGCTTTAAAAATCAATAGGCTTCTAGTGCTTTGCCACGCTTCTCCCGTGTTCTCCTTTTCCGGCATACCTATCTAAACTCACTCCTCCTGATTTGCGAGCAAATCTCCCATGATTACAGGACACCTCAACAGTTTTCGCATTCAGCTGGTCGTTCACAAGTAGTGCCAACGAGGGCTACCTCCTGGTATTCAAACCACAGGGGTTCCCGTAGGTACGCTCCATCGAGAGCGACCAGGTAGAAACAAAATGTCGGCTTGCCTGGAGTAGCAATCATATGGATAGCAAGGATGGTTCCTTTACGCCCTTTGAAAGGGCTATCATGTGCCACACGAACCCGGCTACCTATTGGAAA
>JBKPBA010000215.1:0-8549 GCA_046726675.1 Chloroflexota bacterium | reverse complement strand
GACCGCGCCGTCGCGAGGAGTGCAGGTCTGGGCGATCCTGAAGGAGATCGGCGTAGAGGGCGTGAAAGCGCGCATCTGCCGTCATAACGGGTATGCGCGCCATCTAGCAGAGCGCGTCCGCAGCTCGCCCTACCTGGAACTGCTTGCGCCTGTGACGCTCTCGATCTGCTGCTTTCGCTATGTACCTGGGTCTTTGCGCGGGCGCAGTGATAGTGAGGCGACGGAGAAACTGAATGTGCTTAATCGTGCGGTGCTTGGGCGAGTGCGTGCGCGTGGCCGGTGTATCACTTCTGCCACAACGGTACGCGGCGCCTTTGCGATTCGCCCGTGCTATATCAATCCTCGCACGACGCTGGCTGACGTTGACGCATTGGCGGACGAAGTGGAGACGTGCGGCAATGCGTTATGGAACGATTCTGTTTAGCTTCGTAAGAGGCCGGGTACGAGGCAACCGAGGAGATCTGCAGCCGACCGAGGAGATTTTTCATGAGAGGCTCTCCTTGATGTCCTTGTCGGCATCTTAACCGTGGCCTGCCTTCAGTTTACATCTTTTTTGAAAGCTATGCCAGCAAGAGGGGTGCGAGTAGTACCAGCACCCTGGGGCGTGAATGGAGAGCAAAAGCTCCTCTCCGCGCGCTCCAGTCTTTGGGCGAAAAGGAGCGATCTATCCAGGTCAGTCTGGAACCTTCGGCAGCTTCGATAGGGCAAAAGCGGGAAAATTCGCCGGCGAATTTACAGAAACGATCCAGAACGATCCGCCTCTCAAGCGGTTTCTCTCGTCGTCAATAGTTGAGCTGCTCACGTTTGAGGGCAAGTGCTCATGTTTGAGGGCAAAACCTGCTCACTTTTCCGTTCTTACACAAATACGGGCAGAGAGAAAAGCCCATAAGAGAATACAGTTGGTTGTGTACGTGTGCTACGTTCTTGAAAGCAATCGAGATAATCAGTCAACGACGTATCGAAAAGCCTATGAAAGAATACGTTGTATACGTTCTGGACGCTCTAAAAACCTAGTCGAGATAATGAGCATTGGGCGACAGAACCAACCGCCTGTCACCATGCGCCACCTTGCCCATACCATGCTAGAATGTAACCATAAGCTGAGGCTAGTATCATGGCTAAATTGCCAAGCCTGAAGATCGGCATTATAAGCGGCGCACTGTCCGGCCTACTTATAACCTCCGCAGGCCTCTACATCACCCACAACACAAATCACGGCACCAACCGCACCGATAGCCTATCCTCAGTCAACACCAGCAACAAGCAGCCAGTGCTAGGCGACTCAACTACCAATAATAACCAGCAAGTCAGTCAGGCTAAAACAAGCGCCACGCAGCCCAGCAGCCAGCCTACAAACACACATCCAACCTCGACGACGACACAGAACACAACCACAAAGCCAGTCGCTACGAGGCCAAAACCCACGGCAACGGGCATTGAAGTAATCACCCCCGACCCTGGCTCGAACCAGACAATCTATATTCCTCTCTGCGAGTTCAACCCACCAATGGGCAACCCACCACCATGCATCAACTACAAACCAATTTCATTTACCTTAGCAACGACATACTCCGACGGCTCAACCAGCCCAATCTCATGGTCTGCTGCCACCGTTGACTCATACAACACTGCTCATGAACGCTCTTTCATACCACAACTTCTACACATCAACGTCACCAACGACACCCTTGAACTAGGTAACGCCCCTGGCTACTGGTTAGGCAGCAGCACCCAAGATGCCGTATACCCAATCAACGTCACTTATCAGCAATGGACATACACCAAATACATTCACATTTACGTCACCAACAACTGAAATCTGTAATGCCTGAGCTAGAATAGAGCCACATTAAACAGGGCTCCAACCGATGCAACCAAAATCACCACTCGCTAAATTCATCGACTCACTAACCGAGCTCACCAGCAATGAGACCGATCCCACAAAGAAGGAAATCTACACACATATGCTCGACTTAGCACGCGTATCTTACAGCGACATTGCCGATGTTGAGACACAGTTTGACCAACGAATTGCAGACCTAGAGCAAGACCTCAAATACAACCGATAGCCACCCCCTGCCAAGTTTGACGCTGTCCGCCTCGCTCTTTCAAGCCTATCACACGTACTCATCAACACAAGGCCAAGACGAGCCGCTTCCTCCCTCCCGCTCATCAACCACCACGCGGGCCTTGTGTTGCCTGCGTGCGCGTGATCTGTCGATCGCGTGAGGCGGTAACCGCCCCGCCCGGGATCGCACTCGAATCAGTTACAACCGACCCCGGTAGCACTGTAAGGATACGCGATATGATGCAAACCAAGCAACGTGCAGTACCGGCTATGACTATCCCTACCCTACTGACGTTATCACTTCCAGATGCCCGCCTGCTCATATGTGGCGACGTGTGTTATGTCCTCACCAAGCAATCCCCGAAGCGCATCACCGAAAAAGTCTATGATGCCCTGTTTCATGCCGGCTGGATAAGTACGCCCGAAGATCGGAGTGCTGGTATAGCTGAATGCCTGCTCACTCCCGAGGGCAAACGCCTTGCAGAGAAGATTACGGCCGAGCGGAGTGCTTTTCACCAACTGCTCCTGCTTTAAAGCGGTCCTTCATCTGCCGGGCTTTATACCGCTCGTCAGCACAGCACCAGCAGATAAACACCTGCCTGCCAGTCATCCGGCACACGAACTGTATGGCAGCTACAAAGCCAGGCCCCGGATGATGCTTGGCAACCGCCAGTAAATCGCACCCGCACTCCGCACACTTGCTACTACTAGGCACGTCCATGCGCCACATGTGCTGGCAAACTTTTATGCTGTTCTAGATCACGGGTCGTAGCAGTCACCGCCGCCGTAACAACCCTCATATCACTTTCCAGCGACTCTAAGCGCTGTTCTAGTCGGTGAAAATCATCACGGGTCGGCAGGCCGTTGATGCCCTCCAGCACCGCATCCAGCTTGGCGTTTTGGTCCTCCATCAGCACGCTGAAATGGTTGATTGCCTGTGTTACTGCATCCATACCACCAGTCTAGCACGAACGCCACCGCTTTCTTGTGATAACCACTACCCTTGCCGTGGTTGGTAGAAATTTCCACTGCCAGGCCGTTTTCATTTTTGTAGTCTCGCCTGCATGCCTCATGAACAACCTGCGCAACCAACGCCAGAAGATGCCTACGAGCAAAACTACGCGGCGATGCTGGACTGCATGGGCCGTATCAATGCCCGGCTTGCTGCCAAGCGCCGAGTTGAGAAGCCGAGAGATTGGGAACATGTCGGTGAGCAGGAAGAAGTACTGGCGATGCTGAGAAGTGTGGCTGAGTTTTTGGGGGCATAGATGGCCGGTGAACATCTGCGCCCACCAAACCCCATTGCCACCTTAAACGACGCGTTCAGACGCGCAGGGCCAACCCATGACTGGCGCATCACCCGCGGCGCAGCGGCTTTGCCTGATACTATCGGCCTCATCCGCGCGGTAATGCTGTTCGACGATTTTACCCCGGACAACGATCCCTGGCATGAACACGACTTTTGTAACTTCACCTGGGCAAATGACAAGGTATACGCAAAAATAGATTATTACGATCAGGCACTACAGTACGGACTTGACCCCTTAGATCCTGATTGCAGGCGGGTACTCACGATACTTTTAGCTTCAGAGTGGTAGGCTTAATCTGTTTCCCGTTCCTTAATGAACCGATCAAGCTCGCTTCGTCGAATCCGCAGATTAGTCGAAGATAGCCGCACTGCTTTCAATTTCTTCTGGCGTACATAGCGACGTACAGTATCAGGATGTACATCTAATATCTTTGCTACCCGCTCAATGCTTAATAGTTCATCATCCAAGCTTACACCGCCTCTATAAGATGGCAGGATTATACGATTACTTGTGCTTATGGTCAACATCTGCTTATTGTGGGAAGTTATATGTAAACCTTGACAGTTATGAGCAATTTATGTTATTAAAATCATAACAATATTTTTCTCTTCACACAAAAAGAGGGACGTGAGCATGAATACCATCCCGCAGCGGCGCAGCCGCCCTGTTGACTATGAGCTTGAAGAAGATGAAGCGTACTATGTCACGCGACAGCCAACCAGCGCCGTCCGCTATACGCAACCTCGCCAGCAGGTCATCCAGCGGGGCAATAAGCGCATTGTCATCCATAATGAACCACCACCAAAGCGACAACTACACTGGTCGTTGATTTTAGGTGTCGGCATGATACTGACGCTTACCTTATGGGTACTGGGCAGTTCTGCATTGTCCTGGTGGCAAAACCACCAATTAGACAGCGCCTACGGTATGCCCCGCACCTACCAAACGAACCAGGTTGTCGGGCATAGTGACTCACCTGCTCATCCGACACATTTTATCGCGGTCAATCTGAACGCAAAGATCACGATTATTGAAATTCCCGGCGGCGACAACCAACACGCCCGTATGTACACCGGGCCGACACTTTTTTCCGATAACGGCGACACTATCCCGGTTACCCTTGAGTTTTCCGATGTGAACGGCGACGGCAAGGTAGACATGATCGTGCATGTCGGCGATCAGAAGATTGTGTATCTCAACGATGGTACGCAATTTAAGTCCCAACAGTAGGAGGCAGCAATGCAGACCGTGGACGAGCAGCCCGAAACCATCCACCTTTATGTTGTCAGGGACGCAGACAACCGACCCCCGATATATCCAATTGTCCTCTCTGCTCTAGCACTTGTCACCCTGGTGGTTTTGTGTTCGCTGACGCAGTTTCAACAGCCAGTGACGCGCGTCACCCTCCGTGTCCCGGCTGTCCTACTCCAACCTAAAACATTTACCGCGAAGGTTGCTATCATTCCGACCGGCAGGAAGACCTATCCAGCGACAACTGCGCGTGGGGTCTTGACCATTACGAACGGGTCAGTTATCGCCCAGGTTATCCCGGCAGGGTTTACTGTGCAGCACGTCGCGACTGATACAGTGGTATTCGTGCCTGCCGGTTCCGCAGACGGGTATGGAGTCGCTACGGTAAGTGCTCATGCCCTTGTAAGTGGTATAGGTGGCAATTTCGCTCGCCTAGCAGTTAATCAGGTTATTGGTTCCAGCGTTTACATTCGCAACCTAGCGGCATTCCAGGGTGGCAGAGATGCTTACTCGGTCAAGTTTGCGACCGCTCAGGACAAGCAGGCAGCGCTTACTAGTGCGCGAAGTGCGCTCATCATTATAATCACCGGCTTACACTACCCATGCTTAGAGAGCATCAGCGGGGCAATCAGCGTAACCTGGCGCTGCCAAATGCTCACCTATCATATTCCGGCATTTTATCACGTGACCGGAGTCAAAATCATCGGCAAGAATCTATTAATTGATGTCTGGTTCGTAGTGCATCCAATTCGTATATGGGTGAAGTAAACACCCGCCGTTCGTTATATAGAATAAATCTGTTCGTACATTTGAAAGGGGAAACCGTCGTGACCATTGTAGACATTTACTGCCGTACCGCAGTTGACGGGCCTGATACAGACACCAAATTACAAGGACAGGAAGCTGCCTGCCGCGCCTATTGCCAAGAGCATGGATTGTCAGTTGGCATGGTTTATCACGAAGTGGCATCAGGGGCCACTTACCAGGAACGGGAACATCTGAGTCTGATGCGCGGCCGATATCGCGCTCAGCTCATCGAAGGTATCGTCGTGACATATGCACACCGTCTTGTCCGCAATCTCGATCAACTCTTTGCTCTGCTGGAAGAGCTAGAGCACTACCAGATCACGCTGCATTGTGTGAACGGGAATATAGAGGACATCCCGGCTATTCAGTTCCTCAGAGTACAGAAATAAACCGAAAGGGAAACATAATTGGCTACACAATGCAAACGTGCGGTCATCTACTGCCGCGTCAGTACCGACAAACAGGAAATCGACGGCGAGAGTTTGGAGTATCAGGAAGATAAGTGCAGGAAGTATGCTGAGCTGCACGGTCATACCATCGTGGCTGTCTTAAAAGAGGTCAAAAGCGGCTTTATCCATTACAGCCATAGGCTTCAGTTGACCTTAGCTCGCCAGCTTATACGCGACCATTTAGCTGACATGGTGATCGTCTGGGACTTGCGCCGCTTTTCGCGCAACTTCGTCCATTCGGCCATGATCTTTGGCGAGATTGAAGGCAACGGGGGAAGTATAATATCCGTCAGTGAAAATATAGATAACTCTTTAACGGGTAAACTCATCCGTTCGATCTTAGCGTGGAGTGCTGAGTCTGAGCGCGAAAAGATCATGGAGTATGCCAACCGCCGCTGGCAGACGCGGCTTGAGTTGGGACTACCTGTCGGCACCGGCTATGCCCCCTACGGCTGGGATTGGGGCGACGCGGATAAGACGAGCTATGCCGTGAACCAAGAAGAAGCTGCCGTGCGCTTTTCGATCTTCCATATGTACGTCGAATTGGATATGAGCCTGAGAGCTATCATCCACAAACTGACTGAGGACGGCATCCCATCGCCCAAACAGAAACGCTACCCCGGCTCGGAGAATGGTCCCGTCTGGAACCATACGACTGTCTATGCCTTCTTAAAAGACCCGGCCAATATTGGTACACTGGTGATTTGCAAGCGACGCGTCACCTTAGATGAGCGCGGCAAGTTGAAGCGCGAGAAACACCCGGACATGAAGGTTATCCCGAACGGCCTACCGGCGATTATCCCCCTGCCGTTATATGAGCGGGCGCAGCGCAAACTGGCGAACAATCAAGTGGAGCAGAGCCACAAGCCGAAACAGGAGGAGTTGTTTTTGTTGAGAGGGCATATCAAGTGCGGCACGTGCGGCAACCGTTTAAGTATGCGCATGGTACACCGGGGTGACCGGCATTGGCCGATCTACTTCTGTTCCAACCGGCGCAATAAGTACAATGCCTGCCCGGATATTCCCGTCGTGCGGGCTGACCTGGCTGACAAAGTGGCCTGGCTGGAAGTCAGCCAGATATTCGAGCGCTTAGAGCATATCCAGGTGAAGCTGGAAGCTGAGATAGAGCGCAGCCTGAGCGAACTGCTAGAAGACAGTACCGGCACGGAGCAAACGGCCGTGCTGCGGGCGAAACTCGACCACGCCCGGCAGGAACAGGCCAAGCATGAAGAAGGCAGCTACTACTATGAGCTGATTGCAGAAGATATTCACAAGACAACTGAAGAACTGGCAAAATTTGAGACTGAGTATACCAACTCACGGGATTATAGCTTAATGCAGGCGGCATACCGTAATAGGTTACTCTCGTTTATTGACTTCGTGAATGTGATGAGGGGCAGATATGCGACAGCTAGTTTTCAGGAGAAGCGTAACGCACTGGACATCTTGGGGGTAATGGTACGATACACGCCGCGAACGCCTGCGGAACGGAAACGAGGGAGAGATGCGACACCAGCCGAAACCAGCAGACGCATGGGCATCACCTACTCGCCAATCTTCACAGGTGTTGATCCATCTGGCGATGGTCGACCCCAGAACCAGTAGCCGTTATAAATCTTGTAGATTACCAGACCAGGCTCCAGTACGAACGTGTGCGGAATCATGGGATTATGGTGTGGATCGGTATACTCCTGTATATCGAGGTCTTGCTGTATCTTGCGCCCCGCATCCGAAAGGAACGTCCACTGCGCTCCTACCGCGTCTCGGAACTCGTTCGACTCGAGGATGTTGTCCGTTGAGATAGTCACGATTTTGGTATAGGCAACGGCGATCTTTGGATAAAAGGCAGCTAGTTCGAGGTGCTGCTGGTGATCCTTTGGGCAGTAGTGGCCGCGTGATAGGATGAGAATCATCGGATCATTCCCCTGCAACTCACTGAGACGGCGCCGGGTTCTTGTATGGTCGGTTAACTCGTAATCAGGAAAGCGAGCGCCTGGGACGATGTCTGAACGCATAGTTGAATAATTCTCCTTTGGAACTA
This sequence comes from Chloroflexota bacterium, assembly GCA_046726675.1. Classification (GTDB taxonomy): domain Bacteria; phylum Chloroflexota; class Ktedonobacteria; order Ktedonobacterales; family Ktedonobacteraceae; genus DATMNR01. The sequence goes on along the minus strand of JBKPBA010000215.1, from coordinate 623 downwards.
ATATGGTGTGCTGTGACGCTTGTGATCACGCTATAGAGAACAATAAAGACGACGTGATGAATTCCATATAATCACACTCGTTCCATCGACTATTAAATAACCCTGGATCAACCCTAAATATTCCTTGACAATTCAACAGATATTGATTAAACTGATTAATAGAATAGTCTTGGCTATACTATTGACGGGGGTATTAGTTTAGTCATATTCGGTCAGTCCCTGGCTTCTACGCCTTTGTTGTAAACTGTTTCCCACAACACAGGAATTGTATCGACTCGTTCTGAACGAGGCTTGTTTATGCTCTCATATGCTGATCACTCCATCAAGTGAGGGCTTGATGGAACCGTGAAGGTGATGATCAGTTGTATTACATCTTCCTTGAGAACACACAGTGATGAGTTGTGACCATGCGGTGTACCCTCGTGGTCTGTTGAGGCCTGCTCATCATATTTGGCCCTATTGTTTACGTCCTGCTGTCCTGTTCTGAGCTAAAAGAAGGTGTTTCTATGAAGCAAAGACCAATTTTGCTCTTCCTCCTGCCTCTCATAGCGCTGGCTCTGGTTGCAGGGGCTCTTGTGCACCCATCAAGCGCCCACGCGGCTGCTGCCAGCAAGGTGTTGAAG
>JBKPBA010000214.1:0-4848 GCA_046726675.1 Chloroflexota bacterium | reverse complement strand
GTACCAATATTGGCGGTGCTGAGGACACCCCAGCGTACTTTGTTCATGATGTTGTTCCTTTCTTATCCAGGGATATGATGGACACTGCACTTTATCTTTCACTTATGGACATCGCAACATTCACCAAGGCCGATAATGAAGTTTAAATAATAAATCGGGATATTGGATAATCCACCGAAAGCCGATCAATCGGCGACGTGCGCGATAAATCGGCACCTACTGCTCTGTCAAACTTCATTGTCCACCTAAGCTTTCTGCGCCGCAATCTCCGCCAGCGTGCGATTGCTGACAGCGGAAAAATCGTAATTATTGGCATCATATCCTGGCTGAACGTACTCATCATGATGCTTGATGAGCAGCCAGGATTCCTGTTTGCCAGAGCCGCGAATGCGAACCAGTGCGAAGGAACCCTGTAGCTTCTTTCCATAGAGCCGGAATTTCACATTGCCCGCCCGCAGTCCCTCGCGCATGGCTGTTTCAGCTTCGTTTCTATACGTAATCTCCTGCCAGACACCCTTCCTGACCTCTCGTTCAGGGGTATATGTTCCCTCGTCCCAGACCATTACCGGTCCAGCTCCGTACTGATCTTCTCCAATGACACCTTCAAAGTGGCGGTACTCAAGTGGGTGATCCCCGGTCGGCATAGCGAGCCGCTTCACGCTGCTGTCGAGCGATGGCCCTTTGGGAATCGCCCACGAGGGCATTACACCATCCACTTCGAGGCGGAAATCATAATGCAGTGTCGTCGCTTTGTGTTTCTGTACGACGAAAACCAGCCTCTCAAATGGATTATTGGTAGGCATTGCTTCTACTCCTTTAGGGCCGTTGCACATGAAACGTGATCCTGAAGACTGCTTCAAACATATTTTGCTCCTCTCTTTTCGGAAACGAACGTCTCCGAATTCTTACAATAGACTATAAAACATGCCTAGAATCACACTGGATAAATTGGGTTGCGACACTCTGAGAAACGAGCCTCTTTGGTTTGGTAAATGATGAAACGCGCGATGAGTTCGTCGCGCAGGGATTCGAAAGGCGTGATATTATCGACGATCAATTCGGAGGCGAGACGATAGATGTCAATGTCTTCGGCATACCTGGCTTCCATCATCTTGCGGAATGGCTCACGTTGATCTTCTGGCATTTCAGCGATCTGGTTGGCAAAGACGGCATTGATGGCAGCTTCGGGGCCCATAACGGCAATCTGCGCGGTGGGTAGAGCCAGGACTGCATCTGTACCAAAGGCCGGACCTGCCATTGCATAAAGTCCAGCGCCATAGCATTTGCGCACTATCACGGAGATCTTTGGCACCACTGCCTGTGAGACTGCTGCGATGAACTTGGCCCCGTGACGAATGATACCAGCCTTCTCTACGGCTGAACCAATCATGAAGCCGGAGACATCGGCGAGAAAGAGTAAGGGAATGTTGAATGCGTTGCAGGTGTTTATAAAGCGCGTTCCTTTGTCCGATGAATCGGTGAAAAGCACACCTCCTTTGACTCGCGGCTGATTGGCAACGATGCCAACTGCGCGTCCTCCCAGGCGAGCAAACCCTGTGATCAATTCCTGGGCGAAGAGTTTCTTGACCTCGAGAAAGCTTCCGCCATCAACCAGTGAGTTAATAAAATCGTGCATGTTGAAAGGCTTATTCTGCGCCTCAGGTACGATATCTTTTAGGAGGCGATCACTGGCAGGTGGTTGTGGCTCAGCATCAGCAGGTTTGTCCAGGTAGTTCTGGGGCATATAGCGGAAATAGTCCCTGGCAATACGAATTGCATCTTCTTCGCTCTCCACCAGGAAGTCACCAAGACCGGAGACGGTACAGTGCATACGCGCTCCACCCATCTCTTCGAGTGTGACCTTTTCGCGCGTAACCATTTCGGCCATACGGGGAGAACCCAGGTAAGCGCCGGCGTTGCCTTCGACCATGATGGCAATGTCGGCGAAGGCTGGAGTGTAGGCTGCCCCTGCAGGTGAGGGGCCAAACATGATGGCGATTTGTGGCACAACACCAGACATTTTAACCTGGTTATAGAAGGTGCGACCACCCTGGTTACGTCCAGGGAAGAGACGTACCTGGTCGGTGATGCGCGCACCCGCTGAGTCAATCAAATAAAATATAGGAATGCGCATCTGCATTGCCATTTCCTGAATGCGCAGGCTTTTTTGAACCCCTTTTTCACCAGCGGATCCCGCCTTGACTGTCGAATCTGAGGCGCTGAAAGCCACGAGGCGGCCATGAATACGACCAACACCTGTAATATTGCCATCGGCTGGCAATTCGGGGTTCTGATTTTCCGCGAACATGCCATCTTCAAACTCTATCTTGCCATCATCGAGAAGCAATTTCAGGCGGTCACGCGCAAAGAGCTTTTTTTGTTCGCGATTGCGGTCATGATATTTTTCAGCTCCACCCTTTTTGATACGCTCGATCTCTGCAAGTAAATGCTCGTCTTTGCTTGTCATGGGGATGTTTGTCCCTTTCTTTTCTCTTTATCAGATAGCTGGTTATGTTACCCTACATTATAGGACTTTTTAGCCCAATCTGTGCTATTCGAAGTTGCCAGGCTTACTTTGCCAAAGTATTCGATTTATCTGCTCAGCACTATTTTTCGAATAGCTTTCTATTATTTATCGAAAATATCGCTCACATACCGCTTATTTTGCGCGACATTTCCTGTGGTAGAGTTTGCTGTGTACATACAAGTTATTTGGATAAACAACAGAAATCGCAATAGTACGTTTGAGAAGATTGCAGACTCCTCAGCCCACGCTACTGTCCAGCAAAAATAATACGTAAATGATTGTACTAATTATCGCAATCTTTCCCCTTTTGCAAAATAGGTAGTCGAATACGTAAAGTCTCGGATACATCACAAGATCCCCGAAGGTAGACTCGTAACAGTGAATGGATTACTTCTTTGCAGTGGTGTACCAGTAAGAACGATAAAAACCATTTTCACTCCCTCACATGTATGAAAAATATTGGTTCAAAGGGAATAAGTATTGTTTGTCAGAAGTTATTGGATAAACAACAAGAGCGTATAATAGGGAGCAAAGTAAAATCAGGGGCTGTATACCATGAGCAAGGCGCAGTGGGGAAGAACTGGCTATGCAAGACAACATCTACATCCTACCGACACGTGAGCCAAGCGAGTCGAAGAAGACCCCAACCCATCAGCTACCCACCCAGTTGACCCCGCTCATCGGGCGGGAGCCTGAGGTAGCAGCCGCCTGTAGGCTCCTGCGCCGCTCCGAGGTGCGCCTGCTCACCCTCACGGGAGCCGGTGGAGTCGGCAAAACTCGCCTGGCGCTGCGGTGGCCACCAAGCTGGGCGAGGATTTTGCGAATGGCGTCTCTGCCGTCCCGCTGGCACCCATCAGTGATCCCGACCTGGTCCTCCCCACCATTGCCCAGACCCTGGGTCTGATCGAGGGCGCAGCCGGATCGTTCCTGGCCCTGCTGCAAGCCGTGCTGCTGGACAAACAGCTCTTGCTCGTGCTGGACAACTTCGAGCACATCCTGCCAGCCGCTCCCCAATTGATGGAGCTGTTGGCGGCTTGCCCGGGCGTGAAGCTGCTGGTGACCAGCCGCGCGGTGCTGCATGTGCAGGGCGAACATGAGTTTGCCGTGCCGCCGCTGGCGCTGCCCAACCTCAACCAGCTGCCTGAACTTGAGGTGCTCTCAGACTATGCCGCTGTCGCCCTCTTTCTCCAACGCGCCCAGGCGGTCTTGCCCACGTTCGAGTTGAACGCAGCCAACGCCAGTGCGATTGCCGGAATCTGTGTGCACCTGGATGGCTTGCCGCTGGCCATTGAGCTGGCGGCGGCTCGCATCAAACTGCTGCCACCACAGGCGCTGCTGGCGCGCCTGGGACGCCGGCTGGAGCTCTTGACGAGCCGAGCGCGAGATGTGCCAACGCGGCAGCAGACGCTGCGCAACACGCTTGCATGGAGTTACCAGTTGTTAGATGCCTCTGAGCAGTGCCTCTTCCGCCGGCTGGCGGTGTTCGTGGGTGGTTGCACCTTAGAAGCGGTCGAGGCGGTGTGCACTGCTGAGGGTGACACTACTGCTGGCATGGGAGGCTCAGTGCTGGACATGATTGCTTCGCTCATCGACAAGAGCTTGCTGCAGCAGACGGAGCAAGAGGGAGAGGAAGCCCGCCTGGTGCTGCTGGAGACGATCCGGGAGTATGGGCTGGAGTGCCTGGAGAGCTGTGGGGAGCGGGAGGCGACCCGCACCGCGCATGCGGCGTATTACCTGGCGCTGGCCGAGGAAGCCGCTCCCCACTTGCGCGGGGCCGTTTGGCCGTCTCACTTCCATGCCTTTATGCCTCACCTCGCCGAGGAAGCTGCCCCCCAGTGGCATGGGGACGAGCAGGCCCGCTGGGTTGCACGGCTGGAACGCGAACAGGAGAACCTGCGGGCAGCGCTCGGCTTTCTGTTAGAGCAGGCACACGTGCAGGCAGGCACACCGGAGGGAGAGAGACCGAACGAGCGGGCGTTGCGCTTGTGTGTTGCCCTGTCCTGGTTCTGGCATGTCCGTAGCTCTGGGCGAGAAGGGCTGCACTTTCTGATGCAGGCGCTGGCCGAGCGTGCTGGCGTGGGAGCAGCGCTGCGGGCCAGGGCGCTGTATGAGGCAGCAGAACTGGGGTTCATCTATGCACGGAACCTGCCACTGGAGCGGCTGGCGGAGGAGAGTCTCGCGCTCTACCAGGAGCTGGGCGATCCGGTGGGTATCGCCACCAGCCTGTATGAAATGGGCAGTATCGCCCGCCTCAGGAGTCAGTTTGCGCAGGCGCAGGCCCACCTAGAGGAGGCAGCGACCCGCTTCCAGGAACTGGGCAA
>JBKPBA010000213.1:0-4419 GCA_046726675.1 Chloroflexota bacterium | reverse complement strand
GCCCGCTCACATTGCATGTATACTGTATGAAACCGCCAGTAAGGCCGATGTAGACCGAGCAAGCGGCGAGAACGCAACTGCCTGCCTTCCAAGCAGGCTGTCGCGGGTTCGAGCCCCGTCTCCCGCTCTTACCTCTTCAATAACACCGCTTCCATGCACTTCTCAGGCCGATTCCCAATCATCTACTATGAATACATGCATAAATACTGTGGGTTGAATTAGAACATATGATCTATAATCTTGGTCAAGTTGGAACCATGCTGTTGGATACACCCCAGGAAACCGCTCTTGATGATCAGTGGAGACGAAGATGGACAGACTGAGAGACCGTGTTCCTGCTGCATATCCAATACATCGTCAGGATCTGTGACTTTTTCGCCACATTGGCGTAGACCGCAGAGAGCAATCATGTGAGGAATATTGCCGGTAGGAAACAGGTGTAGTGTACGGGCGACATTCCTGGCTGGGTGAACAATGATCTAATCTGAGACCCGAAGCGGAATCAGCAATCCAGTGAGGTCGCAGCAGATGCACTTCTGGTTGGAGTGGGATCGCAGTACGATGCATGCGAGCGATCTCTCGCTCAAGTTTACCTCCTACAGGCGGGCTTCCCGCTCATCTGAGCCAGTCGCACGCCTTCTCGCTTAAATTCCACCGTGTAGGTGCGTCGTACTTTCTTCATTCTGTTCACCCTCTTTCTTCGGAGGAGTATCCCTCAAATCTTTTCCTACTCTACGAAACCAGGGGAAGTTCACTTAGAACATGGTTTAATTGGCGGAGTGGTTGTCTTTAAGAGTAACCCTACAGTATATTTGTGGGTGTATTTTTTCAGGAACGTTGCCCGATCTTGTCATGTTTTCTTATGCCGGGTACAAAGTTGGCGTGATAAAGGGTATTCGTGACATTAGTGGAGATCACAAGGGTATGCCTGAGTCAGTCGATACCGTTTACTACTACACACAGTTTGATAACAACATCTGCTCTTTTCCTTGTGCTGTACTTCATTCAGAACGATGTAGCTATCCTTGCTATCCCCTACGGGTTACACATTCTCTGCGATATTCCGTTTCATGATAGCCGTTTTTCAACGAGGTTTCTCTACCCTCTCAGTACCTTTCATATTCATGGGTATTCTCAAAGGCTGTATAGATGGGTATATATCCCTATCTTGTGTATCATTGGCTTGCTCTATGTATTTCTGCTGCGATAAGAGCGAAGCGCAAAACTTGCGGGAAATAGTCTGATTGACTCTGGATGTGATGAACCTTCTCGAAAACACCAGATCATGTATCACGATTTACTGTCCCTTTCCAGTGCGTTGAGCAACAATCCCCGTATTGGATGGTCCCCGTTGTTGTTGTAGATGCTTCCGATACTCGAGCACCGTGAGCAGGACCACAAAACAGTCGAACAAGGTCAGAGCGATCAGCCAAACATAGACATGCAGGATGAGGCGATACACCTGGTAGAGAATAAAAATCACCAAGAACCCAATCGTCCAGGGGTATGCCCAGAGTTGTTCTTTGAGCAAAGCGACGACCAGAACGATCTTCACGATTCCGTGCGCCAGTAAATACACTGCTGCAAACAGTATGACCGATGCAGAAAGGGTATGCGCGTAAGTCAGCAGGTGCGTGGCGATAAAATCTTTTGGGTCTTGAGATAACTCATGCTGTGTTAACAGCATGACAATGCTCGTTAGCTGAGCCGGCGACACTAGTAACAGAAGAACGCCGCCGACTACCTCCAGCAGACCATCCAGACCTTTGAGGCTAATACTGATCTCAAATATCCGGTCAAGGAATGAAGACCGCTTTCCTGTAGTGTGCATGTGTATATGATATAACACTGGGTACAGTCCAAGACAGGGGGGTCATACGCACTTTTGAGTCAGTCGAGCTTCTCATCGCCCAGGAACTCGGCTTCGAGAGGGGTGACCTCGATGACGCAGGCCTGGCCTTGCTCGGCAGCCTTGGCGTGATAGGTGCGCATGAGCGAGAGTTGCCGCAGGTGGACCAGGTAGTGGCGGATTCCACCAGGCGTGAGGACGTACTTGCGTTCAACTCGAAGGTTGTAGGAACGCTGTACCTGCGGGTCCGTTCGCACGCTGGCTCGACCGCTAATCCGCAGGATCCGTTGGGGACGAGGGTCCTGCTCCACCTCGAAGAGGACGCTCACCCGAGGGTCGGCCAGGACTGAGCGAGCAGCCAGAGTCCACTCGGACGTGCCGAGCCAGATACGTCCGTGAGACGCGACAAAGTAGAGCGGAGTGATGCTCGGTCGCCCATGGTGAGAAAGGGTAGCGATGCGAGCGACCATGCACCGCCGCAGGACGTCGAGCACTGCAGGATCGTCAACGGTCATCTCTCACCTCTCGGAGTGTTCCGTAATCCCAGGCGACCGTCTTGAGCGGAACCACCTCGACCCACGTACAGTTGGCCGCTGGTGCCTCGCTGGGCGCCGAGGCCTGCTTGACCTGGCTACGGATGTAGAGGGCTCGCAGGTCGAAGAAGTGGACTCCCTCGTCAATGAGCAGGACGACCTCTTGGCCGGAGCCTGGCTGGTGATCGGCATCCTCAAGGAGACCGACTAGATAGCGACCGTCTTGCAATAACAGCACAATCGGCTGAGCCTGCGGCCCGTTGTCGCTGGCAAAACAGAGGCATGCGCGAGGAACCCGCTCAAGCAGATCCCGCGCGCTATTGGGATCGATGTTCCTGGTGACTTGCTTCATGAACGCTCCTTTCTCGTCCTGCTCGTTGGACTTCCCAACTCGCTCGCGAAGGCAGGCTCCTTGTGAGAAGAGATATCACCCTCAGCTCCCAATGGCGTCACAAAGCACCAAAGGCTTCCTCGCTTTTCACTGCCCTCAGCAGTTGGCCCTCCCATAATCTCGATGTGCAATTCGTGAGCTAAGATGCGAACCAGCGCTCGCTCTTTCCGGATATCTCTCGAGTGATGGTGCAGGTCGCTCAGTCTCTTGGATTGGCAAGGACGGTGCTCACCACCCGGAAGACTGGAAATGCCGTGGCAACCTTGTCGAATTCCGCCAGTGGAGCATCTTTGTTCACAGGCACATGGGGTCGCGCTCCCGGTGCGCGCTGCAGGTAAGCCCTCAAGATAGGTGCGCGCGCATCGCGCGGAACCTCTTCGAGGTGGACCTCCTGCCGACCGCCGCTGCGGAACACCGCTCTTCCCCCGGCGGCACGCACGTTGTGGACCCACTGCACGTGCTCTCCGAGCATCGACACCACGTACCGCTGTCCATCGACGACAGTCACCGCCACCGGCAGCGAGACCGCCCGCCCGGACTTGCGTCCGGTCACTTCCAGGGTCACCATAAAGTCGGGCAGAAGACCTGAGGAGAAGAGAGCAGCCCACGCTCGATTGAGCATCCTCGCGATCCAGTTGGGTCGCTGCCCACGGTACAACCAGCGCTTGAAGTCGCCTCGCTTCATCGAGAGCCTCAGTCCTCTTTCTCTTGAACGTTATGATCAGGGTTTGGGGCCACTGCCACAGTCGTGGATCAAGAACAGGACTGAGAATGGTGCGGAGCCGCACTTCTTTGAGCGTGAGCAGCCCCTCTTGTCCCTTGTGTGAGAGGCACCATCGAGAAGTGCCTGGAACCCTGATGACGTGTCTCCTGATCGTTGCCCCATCCACGCCCATTGCAGGATGGTGCCTCAGTTCCTCTCGAGGAAACTATACCACACGTCCATCAGACCTGCATCACGATGGTCAGCTTTGGTCTCTCAATCTCATCACAAGTTGCTTGTGGGCGCTGTCTGGGGGACAGTGTGACCAACTGGATTCAGACGACCCGCGTGGAGCGGGGCGTGGGACGATGCGGGCCACACAATCCCCCAGATTGCGTCCACAAGGGGTCGCACAGACGCGCAAACCGCTTGGCTTTCGGAATTCGAGTATGTGCTACGTCGGAGAACGTTACGACCGAACTCACACCCGGTTTTGCATGGTCTCACCGCATCATCATCTTGGAAGCATTTAGGTATCGATCATTTTGGTCAATCCGGTATGTAAGCTCATCTATACCGTTATACGGAGATCGACGTAGAGGATATCGTGAGTGCTGGCGTTCTGGCACAGGAGCCCGGTGAAAACCGCGGAAGGAGGTGTGAATAATTTACAAATAGTGACGATACCAGTCATCAGGTAGCAAAGAAACTACTCTGAACTATATGCGGGGCAGAACAATTTTTCATTGATGAGTATTTAGTAAAGGAGAATCAACGATGCCACTCGACCCCCAGGCACAAGCGTTATTAGATCAAATGAAAGCAATGGGCTTTGCCTACACACCTGAATTGACCGTAACCAGTGCTCGTGAGATGTTACAAGCAATGCTGGCTGTACGACCAGCTGGCGAACCTGTTGCCCCCATCGAGGACAGGGTGATTC
>JBKPBA010000212.1:0-3762 GCA_046726675.1 Chloroflexota bacterium | reverse complement strand
ATCTTTGTCTTCGCCCAAGGCCGCAGTATGCCCATATCAAGGGGGTCTCCGCCTATTCCATGATAGATAGGCACAATTGAAGAGATACCCTCAACCGTGGGCACTGACGAAAGCAAAAATTCAGTCCCACGGTTTTTTATTGCTCTTTAGATTTGTAAGAAAAAGAATAGTTCGATAGCGGTAGTTAGTAAGCGAAGCACCTCGCTACAAGTTTCAAAAAGGAGAAACTTTCATGGCTATCCATAATATTGAGGATATGCAATTAACAGAAAATATCGTCATCGACGCAACGAAAGATGCTGTGGTGATCGATGGCGTCTCTAAGATATTCAAAAAGTCTCGTCCGTTGGTGCGCTGGCCATGGAAGGAACACAAGGAAGTGAAGCGCGAGGTGCATGCCGTTGATAATGTGACTATGACAGTAAAACGGCGTGAGATTATGGGTATCCTCGGCGCAAATGGTTCCGGTAAATCGACACTCATTCGCATGCTCTCAACATTGTTGATCCCTGATACAGGGTATATGACCATCTTTGGCTACGATGTAGTGAAAGATGAAGCCATGGTGCAGAGGCTCATCAACCGCGTGAGTGTAGAAGCATCGTTCTTCAAGAAGCTCTCGCCGATGGAGAATCTGATCTACGCGGCACGGCTCTACAACATGCCAGGTGGTGAAGCACGGGCAAAGATCAAGAGTATATTGTCACGGCTGGGCATTCCTGAGGATCGCATCGGACAACCTCTGGAAAATATGTCGCGTGGAATGCAACAGAAAGTTGCTATTGCGCGTGCATTTCTCACCGCACCGATTGTGCTTTTGCTCGACGAGCCTACAACTGGCCTTGATCCTCGATCGAAGATCGATGTTCAGACGTTTATTGAAGAACTGCGTGCAGTACACGACGCGACCATATTGATCACCACCCATGATATGGACGAGGCGGAAGCGTTATGTGACCGTGTTGCAATCATCGACAAGGGGCGCATTATGGCAATGGGTACAGTTGAGGATCTCAAACATGCAGTCGCTGAACGTATGGAGCGGACAACACCTGTCACAATGAATGAAGTGTTCATGCACTATACCGTCGCTCATCTGATCACTGATGCCGACATCGAACGTTACGGGAGCTGGGAAAAAGCCTTTGAAGCGTTTGAGGCTCAAAAAGAGGATGAGGAAGAATAAATAGGAGAATTAAGACAATGTCTTCACTATTACATAGAGGGCGGGCGTCATACGCCTTTTTCGAACGCAACTGGAATCTGACCAAGCGTTATTGGGCCTGGGAGATTGTGTGGCTTGTCTATAACATTGTCAATGCCATGGCAGTCACCTACATTGGCGCTGCCGCTCAGTTGATTACTAAATCCAAGGTCGATACAGATTACCTGATTATGTACCTGCTGATTGGAACAGCGGTCTGGTCATACCTTAGTGTCACTTTTGAAGGTGTGACTGACATGATTACGATCGAACGCTGGGAAGGAACTATAGAACATACATTTATGGCTCCTATCTCACGTTTCACGCACCTGATAGGAAGCTGTTGGTACGCTGTAGCTCATGGACTGCTCTTCACATTTGTGCAGTTGATCGTGGTGGGATTGTTCTTCCACCTGGATCTGAGCCATGCCAATTACCTGACTGCAACCTTCATGCTGCTGGCAGGTAGCATCTCGTTCATAGGCTTTGGTATAGCTGCGGCCGTGTTGCCCTTGCTCTTTACCGAGAGGGGTTCGCAGATGTCCTACATCGTGAGAGCGGTCTTACTGCTGGTTTCAGGTGTCTACTATCCGATTGAGGTTTTGCCACAGTGGATGCAGCCTCTGGCAAAAATTTCACCTGCGACCTACGTATTGGAGGGATTGCGTGCAGCACTGCTTCATAACCAGGTAATCTGGTCGGCGCAGATTTGGAGCTATACCTGGCCACTGATTGTTACCGGTATCGTAAGTATTCCGCTGAGTGTTTACATCTTCAGGATTGCTGAACGCTACGCAAAGCTGACTGGCAGGCTGAAGAGAAACGGTTAATGTTCGACTGAAGAACGGAGACACTGACTATGGCTGTACTATTAAAAAACCTGTTGGCTCGTGCTCCCAAGATGGAAGACCTGGTAGCCATCACAGAACTTATAACGGCGTGTGATGTCGATGAGTATGGTATAGCGGATAGCACGATGGAGGATCTGGCCTCCAACTGGCATCAGCCTGGTTTCAATCTGGCGACCGATGCCTGGGTCATAGTCACAAATAAAGGACAAGCTGTTGGATTTGCATGTGTGTGGCATAGGGACTATGAGCAGATCTTCACATTGGTGTGTGTGCATCCCGAGTATCGCGGTCGGGGTATCGGGACGCTCCTGCTCCGGTTGGTGGAGGAACGAGCGCGTCAGCATGTTCGTAATGCGCGTCCAGGCACGCGAGTCACCTTGTGTGGTACTGTGAGCAGCCTCAACGAACAGGCAAAGCGACTCTTTGAGCGAGAGGGCTATACATCGATTCGCAAAATCTGGCACATTGTAGTCGGAGCAAACGACTCGAGGGAAAAGTCATCTCAATATACTGCTTTCAAAGCCGATCTGGATGTTGATTCGCGGCGCCTTGTCGATGCGACACAACTCTATGATCTGGATGCGATATATATAATCCGAGAGTATGAAGTCTATGAGAAGGAACTGCGTGCGGGTGAGAAACTTCCGGTAAGCTTAGAAGACGAATTGAAAGTGCTCATGGCAGTAGGGTAGGAAGGCGTCACCTTCTCAAGTTCAATTGAGGAAGTAAGAAACGGGCCTGGGTTTTGCGAAAAGTCCAGGCCCGCCTGCTACAGTACTTTCTACCTTGCTTTCTCGTTACTTTACCCTTACCTGTGCCGTCATGATAACATGGATGGAATGTTTAGACGAGGGAAAAAATACAGCTACAGCGTTTAGCAGTGCAGGAAGGAAAATGTATGCAAATCGTCCTGGGGATACCGGCATTGAGCACAACCGGCAATGGGGGAAATCGACCGGTGTTGTTATTCTTACTTATAGTAGCGGTTATCCTGATACTGGTGGGATGTAGTATCGCACTGCTAACCCTGAGGAATCAGCGAAAGGACAAACTTGCTTTTATTACCGTCGAAAAGTCAGAATCAAATAGAGAAACGTACTAAAATATCCCGGCGCTCAGTGGCACCTCTGCTGATTGGTACCTTTATCTTGCGAGTAAATGGTGGTGCAGCGCCTATCATACTGGGTCGCCTTCTGGCACAATTATCGTCACAGCAAGGCCATCCAATATCAAATATTCACGTCGGGATGCTTGCAGTCACATATTTTATTGTGGAGCTCACACTAGCTCCAGTTATGGGAGCGCTGAGTGATCGTACGGGGCGACGATTTTTCTTAACTCTTGGCCCACTCATTGGCCTGGCTCAAGTTGTTCTTCTCGTCTTTACTCCAACGCAAAACCCTTTGCCGTACTTGCTTAGTTTACAAGTATTGGCTGGTGTCACTACCGCTATGCAGGTACCTGCTGTACTTGGATACCTGGCGGATTACACAGCAGAGAATCGTGCACTGCGTATGCGTGTCATGAGCCTATATGAACTAGCCACGAGTGGTGGTTTCGCCATTGGTGTCATGCTAGGCGGGTTCGCCTGGGATCGTTTTGGCAGACAAGCCTATGGCTTACTTGCAGTAGGTTATTTGGTCGTAGCTGTTTGCATGTTCCTGGTTCCAAAAGTGAAGCAGGTGATCGAACGGAGTAAGCCGAAAG
>JBKPBA010000211.1:0-7346 GCA_046726675.1 Chloroflexota bacterium | reverse complement strand
TCCAAAGATGTGCGAGGAGCCTGAAGGTAGTCTTTACCGCCTCGATCCGGATGGTTCCGTTCACATAATGGAAACAGGGCTGACCATTTCCAATGGTATCGGCTGGAGCCCTGATAACAAACTCATGTATCTCACTGACTCACCTCTGCGCATGATTTATGTGTATGATTTTGATGCCGCAACAGGTACAATCGAAAATCGTCGACCTTTTATTCACACCCCAGATGAAGAAGGTATCCCGGATGGTCTTGCGGTTGATAGTGAGGGTTGTATCTGGAGTGCCCGCTGGGGTGGGTGGAAGGTCACGCGCTATGACCTTAGCGGAAAAGTAGAACGAGCAATCCAGTTGCCAGTACAATATCCTACCAGTTGTACATTTGGAGGACAACACTTAGACGAGCTGTATATTACCTCAGCCTGGACTGCTTTGAGTGAGGAGCAAAAAAAGCAGCAACCATACGCCGGTGACCTCTTTCTGGTAAAAACGAACATCAAAGGACTGGAAAGACCAAAGTTTGTTGGATAGAGGTATGTTAATGAGAGCACTACTGCTCAAAGCGCCTGGTGAGGCCATTCTGACTGAACTTGAGAAGCCCGCAATCGGTCCAGAGGACGTGTTGATCCGCTCACGTGCGGTCGGCATCTGCGGCAGCGATGTGGAACTCTACCGGGGCACCCGGCCAGCAGACTTCTGTCGCTACCCAATTGTTCCCGGTCATGAATGGGCTGGTGAGATTGTTGCAGTCGGTGTGCAGGTCCGCCATCTCGCGCCAGGAGACAAGGTGGTAGCGGAGGGCTTCCTGTTCTGCGGCACCTGTCGCAATTGCCGGATGGGTCTGACCAACCTGTGTGAAGCTGGTTACGACGAGATTGGCTTCACGCGGACAGGTGGACTCGCCGAGCTTGTTGCTGTCCCAGCGCGGCTGGTGCATAAACTACCCAACACATGTTCGCTTGAGGAAGCTGCACTCTTAGAGCCTACTGCAGTGGTGCTGCATGCCTTCCTGCGGGCACAACCGCAGGCAGGAGGGACAGTAGTCGTGGTGGGGGACGGCACTATCGGCTTGCTTGCTGTGCAGGTGGCGCGGCTGTTCAGTCCAGCTATTATCATGCTGGTGGGGTCCCGAAACGAGCGATTGGAAATGGCGCGTCATTTGGGTGCTACCCATATCATCAACATCAGGCAGAGCGACCCCGAACCGCTGATACAGTCACTGACTGATGGCCATGGGGCCGATTTTGTATTTGAGGGCGGCACCCGTCCAGAAGGAGTCAAGACCTCTATTCGCCTGGCGCGCCGAGGCGGTACAGTAGTGCTGGAGGGCATTGCAGGCTCAGGTGCCCGCCTAAACGTGGAGAGTGACATCTTTGTACTCAAGCACTTATCGGTGTTCGGCATCTTTGGGGCTAATTCCGCTGCCTGGACCTATGCTGTACAGGTTTTTCGCTCCGGCCTCTTGAATTTGGCTCCGCTCATCACACACCGCTTCGCGCTGACTGACTATCAGGCCGCGCTGGATGCCGTTGTTGGTCGCCAGTCACAGACGCTGAAAGTTCTGCTGATCCACGACTGGGACAGCGAAGGAGTGGAGTGATGATATCTCTTCATAAGAAATAGAATGTATAATAGTATGCGGTCATTACTACGCCGACTTCATGCTAGCAAACAAGAGGTGGACTTCCATGAGGAGGGTGATATATCATCCCAGCACAGTTGACAAGCGAGGTGCCATGTCGTACGATAACAGGGTACCAACGATGGAACACCAGGTAGGAGTATTTCGCCAGGATGTGTCCAGGGAGGCCTTGGAGAGAGGTCCAACCGAGAGCGAAACCACTATAGCCCTTCGGAGATTGTAGTGAAGGCAATTGCCATATTTTTTCAAGGCCGCAAACAGGATACCCTGGAAGTTGCGAACCAGCTCATACCAGTATTGCAGCAGCAAGGGTATGAAGTCCGTAGTATAGATAGTCGGTACGAAGGAGAAGAGACGCCTGACCCTTTGATTAAAGGGTGTGATCTCGCGCTAGTCCTCGGCGGTGATGGCACTATTTTGCATGCTGCCCGCCTCTGCGCATACGCTAATGTACCGATAGTAGCTGTCAATTTTGGGCGGGTTGGTCTTCTGACCGAGCTTGAACCTGCCGAGGTGCTCGAAGAACTTCCCCACTACCTGAAAAGAGAGGATTCGGTTTGGATCGATCAACGTACCATGCTAGAGGCTACACTCGATCAGGATGGGACACAGGAAAAGTTCCTCGCGCTAAACGATGTTGTTATCGCTCGCGGTATGTGGCCACGCATGGTGCAAATAAGCATATGGGTCGATGATCACTTTTACAATACAACGCATGCTGATGGCATTATCGTGTCAACCGCCACTGGCTCGACGGCCTACAACATGGCTGTAGGAGGGCCGTTGCTGCATCCACAGGTGCAGAGCATTGTGCTAACACCGATTGCGCCACATCTCGCGTCTGATCGCGCTCTGATCTTGCCACCGGATGCCTGCATTAAACTACAGATATTTACTGGGTCGCAGGATGGCGTCTTTTCAGCGGATGGGCAAATGAACCGCGAGATAAAAAAAGGCGCAACGATCCAAGTGCAGAAAAGCCAGTGCGTTACCAGGTTTCTCAGGCGCAGACCGCCAAGCTATTTTTACCAGATAATCAATGCGAAGCTAAAGGTGAAGAGTAGGGGAGTAGTCCCGACGAGCAACTATGTTACTTGAGCTGAACATCAAAGACTTTGCAATTATTGATAACCTGCACCTGCGCCTTCATCGCCTGTTCAATGTATTTACAGGTGAGACAGGTGCGGGTAAATCGATCATCATCGATGCGATGAGTGCACTGCTTGGCGGCAAAATCGGTGTAGAAGTCGTGCGCGCAGGCGCTGATCGAGCAACCGTCGAGGGTGTTTTTTCTATTGAGACTCTGCCGCCAATAAGCGATGAGTGGCAGCCATTCGAGGCAACGTTGGGTGCGGATGGTAATGGAACGGGCACGTTGTTCGACGGATTGACAAAGGTTGATGCGCAACAAGTCGTCACAAGCCATGCTGATGCAGAGAGCGCCGATGCACGCGTTGCCCTGGCTACGCTATTACATGCATACGATATAGCCCCCGAAGATGGGTACCTTATCCTCTCCCGCGATATTTTCGCTTCTGGACGCACGGTAGGACGCATCAATGGCCGCACAGTTACGCAACAGGTGCTACAACAGGTGGCTAGCTGGCTGGTAGATATTCACGGCCAGAGCGAGCACATGAGCTTGCTACGTCCTGAGCAGCATGTTAACATCCTTGATCGCTATGGCGAGCTTTTGCCGCTACGAGAGCAATTGAGTACCAAAGTAACGGAATGGCGCAATGCCCGCAAGACATTACTCTCTATGCAAGAAAATGAACGCGAGCTGGCTCGCCGCGCTGAATTTCTGCGCTACGAAATTGAGGAGATTAAGAAAGCTGAACTACATCCAGGCGAAGTAGAAGAACTGGAAGAGGAACGCACAGTGCTGAGCAGCGCGGAACGACTACGCGAATTGTGTACACTGGTATACGGGTCGATCAAAGGCGGGGATATTGGTGATGATTTCCAATCAGCGCTCGACCAGTTGCGTCCTGCACTCAAGGCTTTGAACGAACTCGCGCGTCTTGACAAGAATCTTGAGGAACACGAAACAAACCTTTCTGAGGCCATCTATCGCCTGGAGGATGTCGCAGCAAGCATCAGTAGCTACGAGAGTGATATCGAAGACGATCCGCAACGCCTGACCGAGGTAGAAGAACGACTCGACTTGATTGCTCGCCTGAAAAGAAAATACGGCGTTACTACTCTCGAAGAGATTTTGCAACGGGCAGCAGATGATCAGGCGGAGCTTGAAACGATCGTTCACCGCGACGAGCTGATTGCATCCTTGCAGCAGCAAGATGGTCAATTACGGCAGGAAATCGGTCGCATTGCCCAGAGAATTTCTGAACGAAGGCGCGAAGCTGCGGCACTGCTATCAACAGCGATGGAAGAGCAATTAGACGACCTGAATATGAAACGCGCCCGTTTTTCCGTTGAAATCGAGCAGGTCCCCGATCCAAATGGAGTACCGGCAAGTATCAATGGGCAGCCCGAACAGTTATATGCTTGCGATGTGACAGGCATTGATCACGTGCAATTCCTGATTGCACCTAACTTGGGTGAGCCATTTAAGCCGTTGACCAAGATAGCATCAGGTGGTGAGACATCGCGCTTAATGCTTGCGCTAAAGACCATTCTTACGGCTGCAGATGCAACCCCCACCTTGATCTTTGACGAGATCGATGCCGGGATCAGTGGAAGAAGCGGTCAGATTGTGGGTGAGAAATTGTGGCAACTGACGCGCAACCACCAGGTAATTTGTGTCACACACTTACCCCAGATTGCGGCATTTGCAGATACCCATTACAATGTCAATAAGCAGGTCTATGATGAACGCACAATTACACTGGTAAACGAGCTGCGTCCAGAACAACGTGTACGCGAAATCGCCTACATTCTAGGCGGAAACGCAACAGATTTCTCTATGAAAAGCGCAGAAGAGATGCTGGCCCGCTCATATTTATGGAAAGAGAACTGGACAAAACAAAGGATGAGCCAATGAATAAAAAATTAATGAGTACCCTACTCCTCTTTGCCGTATTTGTGGGTTTCCTATGGTGGGGCATTTCGATGCTTTCAGACCCACACAAGGATGGCGAACAGATCGTATATGCTATTCTCATCCTGGGCTGCTCTCTGTACGCGCTTGTCTCGATCTTATTGCTACCACGAAAGAAACAAAACTAGCCACCCAAACTAAGAATTAGGGAGAGTAGTTTGATCGATGAGCAACCAACTTCGTGTTCGATTGTACGCATGGCCACTCCCGAAGACATTGCGCAGATCGAAGAACTGGATAGCCTGAGTACCTCACCCACGCGTAACATTCACCCTGAAATGGAGAAATACTTCGGCTCGGTTGACCCTACGACACACGAACGGACACTGATATTTCTATGCGAAGTTGACGGCGTAGTTGCGGCTAAAGCAGAGTTGATGTTGCCACCTCTGGGCGACCACGGAGAGGGCTGGCAAGGCGCGGTTGGATATGTTAAACGCGTGATCGTACGTCCAGAATTTCGCCAACGCGGACTGGCACGCAGTCTCATGCTATACATCATAGAGTTCGCCCAAAAAGAACTCCGACTATCAGCTCTTGACCTGCACGTGTGGGAAATGAATCTACCTGCCATTCGCCTCTATGAAAACCTTGGTTTCAAACTACAACATAGAGAGCTGTATTTCCACCTGCCTCTTTAGCCAGGAAAATTCCCGAATGTCAGTTCATCCGTATCGCAAGGCACCCATTTTACATCAAATACTCCCAAATTGTACTTTTGTGACGGAGCCACAAATACAATCGTTGTAAGTCACAGACCGAGCAAGCAACGTTCTTATACAGCGGATAATTGCGCTTCGCGCGGTACTTCGAGAGGGGTTTATTTGTATTTCCTTTTCAGGTTGATAAAAGGTAGGAGAAATGCGCGAAGATACGGAACAGGTTATCGAGCGGGAAGTTTCGGAGGATTCATCGCTGAAGGAGGCGTCGTTAACACAAATAGCTCAATCAGAGAAAGAGCATGATCAAAATTCGTGGCGGTGGATACGCCGCTTCTTCACCGAAGATATATCACCTGACAATCGCCCAATAATTGAGCTACAACGACGCGCTACATGGGTAGGTGTTGCACTTATTTTACAGGCTTTGAACGAAATCCCACGCAAGTACTATATACCTTTTGTGCCTTTCTTGAAGCCCTGGTCGGGAATAATTCCTTTCGTCCTGATACTGGGAAGCCTGATAGCAATGTGGATGGCATTCCGTATCACCACATGTAAACAACAGGCAGAGCGATCACGCAGTTCATCTCTCCCTGATACACATCCGCAACGCTGGCAGCGTTTTATCCTGGTTTGCGTTGTATTGACATCAATCGTGGGCTTCGTCGTGCTAGGTCGCTCAGTAGCATTAAGTTTCTTCATGCCTCCAGAATATTCAAATGATGGTACATCCCTCGATACGAACGCTGCGATATTGCTTATGCAAGGTCACAACCCCTACACCGATTCCAATATCATAAATGTGGTACGTGAGTTCTCTATTGAAGCATACTGGACAACACCACTGCGGGTAGGACAATTCGCCGATCGTCTTGAATATCCAACAGCATCTGATTTCCGTAGCGTACTGGCTACTGACCTCAAAGCAGGATTTGCTCCTGAGTTTGAATCCAAAGTGAGCTATCCTGCGCTCTCCTTCCTGACCCTGGTACCGTTTATATGGCTGAATATCTATAATGTGTTAGTGTTTTATCTGCTCTGCTACATTGTCATCGTAGCAATCGCCTGGAAAATTACGCGACCAGAACTGCGATCATGGGTCTTGCTATTATCGCTAGCAAATGTATCAATGTGGATCTCAGTCTCAAGTGGCAATCTGGATATCTTCAATATATTACTCGTTATATTGGCGTGGCTGCTGCGTGAACGAGGATGGTGGTCAGCTATATTCCTGGGGCTGGCATTGTCAAGTAAGCAGCTTTCATGGTTCTTCGTTCCATTTTACGCAATTATGATATGGCGTCAGTATAACTTCATGGAAGCTGTACGCCGGCTTTCGATTGCAGGGGTTGTCTCCCTGCTTATCAATCTCCCGTTTATACTCTGGAATCCCCATGCGTGGATAGCCGGAATAATGGCCCCGATAGCAGATCCGATGTTCCCAGAAGGTGTGGGTCTTATCAGTTTGAGTACAACACCACTGCTGCCTATTTTCCCACCAATGGCATACAATGTCCTTGAACTTGGAGCAATGCTCGTCGCGCTTGTATGGTACTGGCGTATATGCAAAGAACGGCCAGAAGCTGCTATGGTGCTGGCGATCATTCCATTGTTTTTTGCGTGGCGCAGCCTCTCGTCATACTTCTACTGCGCAGCGTTTCCGCTCTTCATGTTGATGGCAGCCAGGACATTTCCTACAAAACGCAAATATACCAGGCAGATCATGTATCGATCGATGCTATGGTTCGACCATAATGAACCCGTGATGAGCGACGTTCCTACTTCTGTTGGCATTCGAGTTGCTTTTCGGGGTATATACTACTGCCACAATTGGGCAACTACAAAGTTAGCATTGATACGGCAGGGCTTCAATTCCATGATTATCCCTAGCCCAAAGAGTACGCTTCCCCCCAGGGGATAACCATCTGGGCTATTCTCGACTCTTTTTATTCTGCGTGATACAATCCATTGGGATAAGACCTGAAG
>JBKPBA010000210.1:0-2734 GCA_046726675.1 Chloroflexota bacterium | reverse complement strand
AGTGGAGATGCACTGAGTGGAAGACCCTACCTGCGTTCTACGTTGATTGCTCCACTCGTGGTTGAAGATCAGATACTTGGTTCGCTTGAACTAGGCAGTACACGCATTGATGCATATGCTGGTGAAGCTCTTCAACGACTTATCAGCGCTGTGGCGCGTGTCCTGGCGGCAGCCATCGAGAGCGCACAGGTACGTGGTAGTGTAGAAATACAGGATCGGAAGCGCGAGGAGCTGAAGAACGTTTCCAGCGCTCTCGCCTCGGAGATGGATCTTTCCATGATTCTCATTAGGATTGTGGTTGGAATTGCGAAGGCGCTGGATGTTTCCTCTGCAATAATCACACTGGATCAGCGGCGTGGTAACCTGAAACTGGTTGCACAGTATGGACTGGATAGCGTTATTTTGCAAAAAATTGTTGAACGTGAAATAACTTTAACCGAACAAGCCATCATCGGTTTTACTTTACGCCTTCGCCAGCCCTCTGTTTCAAATGACATTGCGGAAGATAGCCGTTTCCCGGCAAGCCAGTTATTTGCTTCACAACTTGGCATTCGCTCTATTTTCAGTTATCCACTGGTGACCGGTTCAACAGTCTATGGTGCACTGTTGCTCTGTTCATCTGAACCGGGAGGCTTTACTCCTCTCAAATTAGATATTCTTTCCCTCTTTGCCAGCCAGGCTACGATTGCTATCCATAATGGCATGTTATTGGAAGCGGCGAGGGAGCGAAGGCGATTTCAGGAAGCAATCGAGCAGCTTGACGCAGTTCGAAAACAGCATGGTTCTTTCGGATCAGATGAGCTGGATGAGCTACTATTGCTCAAAAAGGTGCGGGAAGAGTCTGAACAAACCTTTGGTGTCAGTTTTAGCAGCCTGTTACGTTTTATCAGTGACCACTTATTGACATCCAGTGAACGTGACCTACAGAATATATTGCACGCCGTCCAGGATGAACAGCAGGCTACAACTGTAAACCATGTAAATGGAACAGTTCTACCTTTGCTTGAGGAGCAGAAAGCCGCAACACTTATAGAAACAGCTGAGGCTGCCCTTGCTCGCGCTGGATTATTAGGTGATGTGAGCGCTGCTCTTACCCTAGTAATAACTCAACTCTATGAGCGTATTAGAAGTGACATGACTACTCCCTGGTTTGTTACCGATGCGCGAGGGAAGTGTATCTATGTGAATCCTGCAGCAGAAGTGTTTTGTGGAATGCATCTTTCGCTGGATAAGCTGGGAAACCTTGCAAGTTTGCAACATCCAGCACATGATGTAGGGGAAGATTCTTTAAAAAACGATTTATACGAGATATCGTGGCCGTTAGAGAGCCACGTGCATTTCGATACTTATCTTCCTTTCTCGCAGAACTCCTCGTTAACTCTGCTGGATGCATTTGCAGGTTTGCTTTCACGTATACGCAACGCCGATGAAGTAGATATATACCTGAAAGAATTCACTTACTCTGATCTTGCTCCAGGCGAAGTAGGATTAGCTGAGCGTCAACGAAACTTTCAATTGGAATTTTCGCCGGCAAATACACTACGCTTTATCATTGCTGCTGAACCTGTGCAAAAACGACCTCACCAGCAATTTCAAGTTGATTCTAACGTGACTAGAGATAGAGAGCCATTTTCTTTCAATATACATTCTGCAAATGAGCCGAGAAATCGTTTTTCTGATCCACAAACGATGCTTCCGAATAGCGCCCCCTCAGATCGCCATTATCAATTTAAGCGCTTTGCTCTTTATGATGCGCAAGGTCAACTTTTAGGCAATGCTTTGCAGGTTCAAGATATCACAGAGCAAGTACGAGATGAAAAAAACAAGGCGGTGCTGCTCTCAACTGTCTCTCATGATTTACGTACACCTCTCACAGCCATTAAAGCTGCGGTGACAGGGCTTCTGCAACCTGATGTTACATGGGATGAACAGATGCTTAGCGAAATACTTGAAGACATTGATATCGAGGCTGATCATCTGCATTCTCTCATCAATTCTTTCATCGAAATGTCTCGTATTGATATGGGCGCGCTGGTGCTCGAAAAAGAGTGGTGCGACATTGTCGAAATCGTACATAGTACTTGCGCTGTTGATAAACGGCTGTTAGCTGGCCATCCCGTACATACAGATTTTCAAGCTCAGTTGCCAATGGTTTATGTTGATTATGTTCAGATCAAACGAGTTTTTCACTGTTTGTTGGAAAACGCCGTACGACATAGCCCGGAAAATACTGATATTGTTATTGCAATTGATACCGTCGCTGTTGGGGATAAAGATGTTGTTTCAGCCAAAGATTCTCAGCACTTCTTGCGTGTACAGGTTATTGACCAAGGGACCGGGATACCAAATGGGGAGCAAGAGCGGATTTTCAAGTCCTTTTACAGTCTCGACACACAAGGTAGTGGGCTTGGACTGGCAATAAGCAGGGGGATTATTGAAGCGCATCAGGGCCGCATCAGGGTCGAGCCTGCCCTCGGTGGAGGGTCATGTTTTACCTTTGTACTACCAATTTCCTGAAAAGGGGTTACTTGCCTCATGAAAACAAAAGGGAAATGCATACTAATTGTAGATGACGAACCGCCGATACAGCGAATCTTGCGCAGGAATCTTACCATGAGTGGTTACGATGTCCTGATAGCAAACAACGGAGAACAGGCTTTAGAACTGGTACGTCTCCATCAACCTGATCTCATATTACTCGATCTCTGGTTGCCAGGTGAGATGGATGGTATGA
>JBKPBA010000209.1:0-6652 GCA_046726675.1 Chloroflexota bacterium | reverse complement strand
TGGATAACTCAACGTGATCCACTTCAGTTACTTAGTACATGGCTTGTTGAACAGCATCTCGCTGATTTAGAGACATTCGGGCAAATAGAGCAGCGAGTGCATGCTGAAATTGAGGCTGGTGTTGAATTCGCACTTAATGCGTCGTTCCCAGATCCTAGCGAGGTAGATCAAGATGTCTATGCTTAGTACAACCGCCAGTCAAGGAAGTTCCGGATCAGGGAGAAATCAGCAGGTACGAGAGATCACATTCGGACAGGCTATTCGCGAAGCGCTGGCTGAAGAAATGCGCCGTGACCCGAAAGTGTTTATCATCGGCGAAGATGTGGCTGAAGCCGGGACTGCTTTCAAAGTGCTGACTGGACTGGTCGACGAATTTGGACCATCGCGGGTACTTGACTCACCGATTTCAGAGGCAGGCATTACTGGCCTGGGTGTAGGTGCTGCAATGACCGGTATGCACCCTGTTGTAGACATTATGTTTGGTGATTTCATCGGCCTGGCGATGGACCAGATCGTGAACCAGGCCGCGAAAGTGCATTATATGTCAGGTGGTAAGCTCAAGGTACCGCTAGTCGTACGTACAACACTTGGAGCGACGCGCCGTTCTGCCGCGCAACACAGCCAGAGTTTACATGCCTGGGTAAGCCATGTGCCAGGCTTAAAAGTTGCGTTGCCTTCGACTCCCTACGATGCGAAAGGCTTGCTGAAAACGGCGATTCGTGATGGCAACCCGGTGATTTACTTCGAAGATAAGATGATGTACCAACTCAAAGGTCTGGTGCCAGAGGGTGAGTATACCATTCCTTTCGGAGTCGCCGATATCAAGCGTTCTGGGAGTGACATTTCCATTGTTGCAACAAGCAGTATGGTACATGTCGCACTGGCCGCGGCGGAGATACTGGATAAATCGGGCATCAACGCTGAGGTCATCGATCCACGTACCACTTTTCCTCTCGACAAACAAACGCTCGTTGAATCTGCCAAAAAGACAAGTCGCGCCATCGTGATCGACGAGGGCTATGAACGCTACGGTGTCACGGCTGAGATTGCCTCTGTGATAGCTGATGGCGCATTCTACTATCTGGATGCACCCGTCAAACGCATGGGCGCGATGGACGTACCGATACCTTTTTCACCTGTATTGGAAGATCTAACCGTTCCTACTGCTGCGTCTGTAGCAGAACTGGCCAGGACATTATGCGGACGAAGCTAGAAAAGTATTATCACTCCTTCGCCGGTGGCGGCAAAGGAGTGGAGAAGTAAGTGGGGACACCCTTTCCTTGTAAGGGATCACGCCCCCTGCACCCACTTGAGGAGTAGAACTATGGCTATCAAAACATATGGTCTGATGGGCGTAGATTGGGAAGAACGTGTAAACTACGAACGACTGCGCAACGAGCGACTGGCCCGCATCAAAAAGTTTCTCAAAGAATCCGAGATAGGAGCGCTGTTGTGCTTTGATATGACCAATGTACGCTATATTACTGCAACGCATATCGGCACCTGGGCGATGGACAAACTCGCTCGCTTCACTCTGCTCCCACAAGACGATGAACCAATTATGTGGGACTTTGGTTCAGCAGCGCGGCACCACCAACTCTATTGTCCCTGGCTGGGTGAGCGTTCACGCGCTGGTATCTCCACATTACGCGGCGCAATGCTGCCAGCGGCTGGTCGGGCAGAAGACGTGGCACGCAAGATACGCATCGAACTGGAAGCGCGTGGGTTGCTCAATGAACCAGTGGGCGTGGATGCGGTTGAATTACCAGTGTTGTTCGCCTTACAGGAGGAGGGCATCAAAGTAGTAGATGGGCAGCAATTGATGCAGCAAGCACGCATAATCAAAACGCAGGATGAGATTACCTTACTTAACTCGGCATGCATGATGGTGGACGCAGCCTACGATGAACTCTACCGCTTCATGAAGCCTGGAGTACGCGAGAACGAGTGTGTCGGTCTGGTGAGCAAAGTTTTGTATGATCTGGGTTCAGAGCATGTAGAAGGTGTCAACGCTATCTCTGGAGAGCGATGCAGTCCCCACCCACATGTTTTCAGCGACCGGGCATTACGACCAGGCGATCCTGCATACTTTGACATTCTACACAGCTATAACGGATATCGAACCTGCTACTATCGCACATTCGCCGTAGGCAGCGCTTCACAGGCAATGGTGGATGCTTACAAGCGCTGTCGTTACATTCTGGATATAGCTATCGATGCGATCAAGCCTGGTGTGACAACTGCTGAAATCGCCAAACTCGGGCCAAAGGCAGAGGAATTCGGATTCCCGAACGAAGAAGCTGCCTTTGCATTGCAATATGGTCACGGTGTAGGACTCTCTATCTGGGAGAAGCCCATCTTTAGCCGCCTGGTCTCGCTCGACCATCCAGAAGTGATCGAAGAGGGCATGGTATTCGCCCTGGAGACCTTCTGGCCCGCCAGCGACGGTTGGACAGCGGCACGCATCGAAGAGCAGCTTGTAGTTACCAAAGATGGTTGCGAAGTTATCACACGCTTCCCAGCCGAGGATTTGTTGGTAGCGGGCGTACGTTATTATACCGCTAGTGGGCCGCTCCCCACTACGCGTGAAACACAGTCCCAACTAAATACGCAAGCCAATGGCTATCTAGCTGAGCGTTCAAAGGACCAGGAAGCCCTGTTACAGGCCTAAGGAATGCTCCTCGATAAATCGGGAGCCTACAGGAGACCATTAATGGCAACACAGGTCATCTTACCTGCGCTGGGTATGGCGCAGGAGACAGGGATAATAGTGCGGTGGCTTAAAGCGGAAAGGCAGGAGGTTGCAAAGGGCGAGCCGCTGTTGGAGATCGAAACCGACAAGGCCACAGTGGAGATCGAGGCGCCTGCCTCTGGCGTACTCGTCAATATAACCGGCACCGTCGGCGTCGAGATCCCGGTGGGACAGGTGATTGCCTCTATCATAGCTCCCGAAGAATTATCACGGGAGGATACTCTAGCTAAAGGGGGGACTGCCTACAGAGATAGCACTTCGGACGGTCATGCGCCGCCACAATTTGGTGATAGTCTCCCTAGTGTGACAGCCAGCCCATTAGCTGCACGCATTGCGGCTGAACACAACCTGGATTTGGGGACAATCAAACCAGCGGGAAAGCGCATTCAAAGTGCAGATGTGCTGGCACATATTCAGGAACAACAAACGGCAGAGTCAATGATAACAGGTCAAGCACGTTTAGTAGCAGCCTCACCTAAAGCACGCAGGCTGGCAGCAGAGCAAGGGAAAGATATCGCGACAATCAAGGGAAGCGGACCTACTGGAGCAGTACTGGTTGCGGATGTGCTGGCTACAAAGGCTGAGTCGACGCTCATACCAGTAACAGAACCAGTGACGGATATCACAGGTGCGCAGAAAGAATCAGCGGTAAGTCACATCTGGCGCGTGATGGCCGAACGCACAACCCAAAGTTGGACCAGTGTGCCGCACTTCTATCTTGTTCGAGAAGTCAATGCGAGTCGTCTGATTAGCTGGCGGGAGCAAATTCAGAAGCGATCTTCTGAAAAGGTGACGTATACCGATTTGCTGGTAAAAGTCGTGACGGAGGCATTACGCGAACATCCGAGGCTCAATGCCTCGTGGCATGCAGGCTCAATTACCTTGTATGAAGAGATCAATATCGGGTTGGCAGTGGCTGTTGATGAGGGATTGATCGTGCCGGTCATCCACCGGGCAGATGAGTACAGTGTACAGGACATTGCACGGATTCGCAAGGAGTTGATTACCAAAGCTCAGGCTGGGAAGCTGAGACCACAGGATATTCAGGGAGGTACGTTCACAATTAGTAATTTAGGCATGTACGGGGTAGATGCCTTTAACGCAATTATCAATCCATCTCAGGCTGCTATTCTCTCTGTGGGGCGTATAGCTGAACGCGTTGTACCCATCGCGAGTCAACCGTCAGTGCAACCCATGATGGTACTCAGCCTTTCATGTGATCACCGTGCAATCGACGGTGCTAGAGGAGCACAATTTCTGGCTGCACTTGCAGATCTCGTGGAAGAGCCCCTGGGACTTTTGAGGTAAGCTCTTCATCAAGAAAGTGTAAATTCTGAGACAATGTTCAGAATTCATACGTATTTAAGGCGAAGCATTTTGCTTTTTCACTTTTTTATCTGGGTACCGGAATATCCACCGAAAGCCGATGAATCGGCGATGGGCGGGATAAATCGGCCCTACGGCTGTCCAGATTAGTTTGTTAAACTCGCTTGAAGTTGACACTAGACTTAGAGTCAGCATATTTTATGAAGGAGGAATGGAGTGAAGCTACATTATTTCGCACGACTAAGGAGGACGCTCTTCGCGTCTATAACCGCAAGTCTGATATTATTATTTGTTGTGGCCTGTGGTGGTACAGCAACTACGAGCACAACACCAACCCCAGTTAACACAACCCCAATCAAAATCGGTACCTCACTCTCGTTTTCAGGAGACTTCTCCGCCGATGGAATGGCTTTCAAGCAGGGCTACCAGCTATGGGCAAATGACGTCAATAAAGCCGGAGGACTGCTAGGTCGGCAGGTGACATTGGACATCTCAAACGACAATAGCAGCCCAGACCAGGTGCAAACCAATTACCAGACGCTCATCAACGTTCATAAAGATGACCTGGTCTTTGGTCCGTTCTCCACGCTCCTGACGAAACCAGCATCAGTCGTCGCCAACCGTTATGGATACGCGATGGTAGAGGGCGCAGGTGGAGGTCCTTCAGTCTTTACGCGTGGTTTGAAGAATGTCTTCGATGTCTCCTTACCAGTGGCCAACAACCTGGTTGCCTTTACGAACTATATTCAGACTCTACCCGCATCTAAGCGGCCCACATCAATCGCCTATGCAACAGAGGATGATCCTTTTACCCAGCCTCAGGTAGACACAGCCAGGATGTTGTTCGAAAAGCAGGGTATTAAGACCGCTTCCTATCAGGTATATCCTGCAGAGACAACGGACTATAACCCGATTGCCGATAAAATAATCGCCTCTGGTGCTCAAGTGGTAGTTGTTGGGACCCTGCTCCCAGATGTCAGCGCTTTCATTCAAAGGTTCAAGCAGCAACACTACAATCCACAGGCATTGATTGCCACCGCTGGACCCGATCAGGGTGATCAGTTTATCAAAGCAATTGGCGGGACTAAGGCAGCCGAAGCGATCATGGTACCCAATGGCGGCTGGTTCGCGCAAGCCAAAACACCTGGCAATGCTCAGATGGTACAAGAGTACATTGCCAAGTATGGCGGCACTGCTGATGGCATTAGTTCTGATGTTGCTGAAGCCTACTCTGTAGGGCAGGTGATACAGCAAGCGGTTACGAAAATTGGCAGTCTCGATAATCAAAAGCTGATCGCTGAACTTCATTCTGGTGCAACCTACACTACTGTTCAAGGGCCGGTGAAGTTCGACCCTACCGGCCAGAACACTGCAGCAACTGCGTACCTGTTCCAGTGGCAGAATGGGTCTTTAGTACCTGTCTACCCAGCAAACGTAGCGTCAGCACAGCCTGAGTATCCTAAGCCCAACTGGCCGTAATACGTACAGTACGATGATTTTGCATTGTGGTGGGTTAGTCAACCCACCACGATCATTGTGAAAAACCACCGGTCGAGACACACCAGCAAGTAAGGGGGGATATGACAAACTTAATTATTGGAGCAGTCATCACAGGAATATTGACTGGTGGCGTCTATGCCTTAATGTCGTCGGGACTGACATTGATTTTTGGTGTGATGGAGATCATCAACATCGCGCAAGGCGCACTAGTTGTTCTGGGAGCCTACCTCAGCTACTGGCTGCAGACTAACTACCATATAGACTTACTGGTAGGCCTTCTCATAACGATGCCGATCATGTTTATCCTGGGCCTGCTCATCGAAACGGCCTTTATTCGTCCACTCAAGCGTAATCGTACGATGTTGTCCATTCTGGTCACCTTTGCAATCGCAATGATCATCGAAGGAGTTCTAACGAATCGAGTTGGCGCTAATTATGTAGAATTGAATGCCTGGTATGTAAATGCGTCATTCAAATTAGGTAATTTCTACCTGCCGTACATCTACGTTTTCGGATTTTTACTGAGTGTTTTCCTCCTAAGTTGCCTCTATTTCCTGTTGTATCGTACGAAATTTGGCTACAGTTTACGTGCCTCAATGCAAAATCGCACGGCAGCCGAACTCATCGGTATCGACGTTGAGAGAGTATCGGCGATTACTTTTGGGATAGGCGTTGCGTTAGCAGCGGCAGGAGGTGTCGCTTTCGGAGCAACGAACCTCTTCAATCCAAACAGCCACTACGATCTGATCTCACGCTTGCTCGTGATTATTGTTCTTGGAGGGCTGGGGAGTCTGAGAGGCGCCTTGATCGCCTCTGTGGTCTTGCTTGTAATAGGTGATGTAACTGCGGTTGTATGGTCCCCAGTATGGTCGAGCACAGTTTTCTTCATAATACTGATTGCAATTCTGGTAATCCGTCCCCAGGGACTTTTCGGACAGCCTGAAGGAAGAAAGCAATGAAAATAATTAGAATAATCTTGCTCATAGTCCTTCTAGCTGCATTCATCGCATTTCCGTTCGTATTTTCGGACCCGGCAATCACAACAATTGCAGTCTTTACGTTATTTTTCGCAGC
>JBKPBA010000208.1:0-6487 GCA_046726675.1 Chloroflexota bacterium | reverse complement strand
GAGCACATCATCGGGATCTCCAAGCTGACCCGGCTCGTGCGCCTGTTTGCCAAGCGCTTTACGGTCCAGGAGCGCATCGGGCAGCAGATCGCCGATACGCTGAACGCGATGCTCGAGCCGCACGGGGTCGCCGTCTACCTGGAGGCCCATCACCTCTGCACTCAGATGCGGGGCGTGCGCGAGGTCGTACCGATGACGCGCACCACTTTCTGGCGGGGAGCCTACGACGACAATGCCGATCTGCGGGCGGAGTTCTTGAAGCTGTGTGAGGGGCATTCATGAACGCACTTGCACCACTGGAATCCCTCTACGAGGTGGAGCGTGGCAGGACTTTGCCGCTTCCGCCTGAACTGGCGACCCTCTATGGTCGCCTCCAGTTCCCTCCACATGTCGGCAGGCCGTATGTGATTGGCAACTTTGTTAGCACGCTCGATGGCGTGGTGAGCTTGAATATCCCTGGCCAGGCAGGCGGGGGACCGATCAGTGGCTTCAATCCGCACGATCACCTGGTCATGGGACTGTTGCGCGCCGTGGCTGACGCAGTGATCGTGGGCGCTGGAACGCTGCACGCCGTGTCCCCCCATCACCGCTGGACGGCAGAGTATATCAATCCGGGGCTGAGCGACGTCTACCAGCAAATGCGGATGAGTTTGGGGAAGCTGGGACCGCCCCTCAACGTGATCGTCACTGCACGTGGCGAGATCGATCTGGACCTGTCGCTCTTTCAGTCTGATGACGTACCCGTCTTGATCGTCACCACCACGCAGGGCGAAGAGCATATCCGCGCGCATAGCACCTCGCCAGCGGTGCAGATCGCAGGTGTACAAGGTGGCGGTTCACTCAGTGCACAGGCGATCGTACAGGCGGTGTGCGGGAGGTGCCAGTGTAACGTCATCCTGGTCGAGGGTGGACCCCAGTTGCTGGGAGACTTTTTTGCAGAGGGGTTACTGGATGAACTGTTCTTGACGCTTGCCCCACAGATCGCTGGCCGAGATACCGCGACTTCGCGGCCCGGACTGGTCACCGGTCAGCTTTTCGCGCCACAGCACCCCCTGTGGGGAACCCTTGTGAGCGTCAAACGCGGAGGTAGCCATCTGTTCCTGCGCTATGCATTCACAACGAGGAATGACCCGGGTGGAACAAGGATCTGACATGTCATCGCACACAATAGACATCCCTTCGGGTACAAAGGAGATTGCTTGTTAGGTCGATTCGGACAAGCAAGTGTGAGCAATCCAAGAGGTAGCTTCTGCTTCAAGCACAGAGGCTACCTCTTCTTCAATCTGCATGCGCTCGGAGAAATTTAAAGCGCAGCAACTGACACTAGTAGTCTCAAACGTGATGAACTGAGAAAGGCGCTCCTACGAGGCAAATTTTCAGAAAGATTTCAGCAAACATATGTATATTTGAAATAGTGTGTAACAAAAGCTTTGTTATGACGTAGTATTATGTACATCATCAGGTTGCCGGATTATTCTCAGCTCATTTTTGCGCTTTTGTATGAACGTGGTACACTTAAGATATGTATTCATTGTGTGGCGTCGAGAAGATCGCCTGTTACCTGTACAGATGAAAGTTGTTCCTTCATAAGGGTGATAGCAGATTTTTTTTGCCGCTTGAACAAGTAAGGATGATACTTGCGTTGTTGGGCCAGGCCATTGGAGAGTAGAGTATGCAGTCGGTACAAGATCTAGCTGCTGCGGTACAGCGAGTTATCAACAATGTCGAAAAAGTAATCGTTGGCAAAGCCGAATCGGTTGCTTTTAGTCTGATAGCAGTCATTTGTAGTGGGCATATATTAATCGAAGATGTACCAGGTGTTGGAAAATCTGTCCTTACCAAAGCTATAGCCCGCTCCATTGGGTGCTCATTCAAACGCATCCAGTTTACCCCTGATCTCCTGCCAAGTGATGTCACCGGGGTTTCTATCTATAATCAGAAAACAGACAACTTTGAGTTTCGAGCAGGGCCGATCATGTCCCAGATTGTACTGGCTGACGAAATCAACCGCGCTACTCCAAAGACCCAATCGGCATTATTGGAGGCAATGGAAGAGACTCAGATTACAATTGATGGCGTAACCTATCGTCTGCCTGAACCTTTTATGGTGATGGCAACTCAGAACCCGATCGAATATGAAGGAACATTCCCTTTACCTGAAGCACAACTTGATCGCTTTATGATGAACATTAAGCTTGGTTATCCAAAAGCTAGCGATGAAATGAACATCCTGGATACGCATCAATATCACCATCCTTTGGATGATTTAGAGCAAATTATGATAGCGGAAGAACTCGTATTGATCCAAAAGCAAATCCGAAGCATTCATGTTGATCCATCAATTCGAGAGTATATTGTTGCCATTGCTAATGCCACACGTAACCACAACAATATTTACCTTGGCTCCAGCCCTCGTGGATCACTAGCATTGTATCGCGCTTCGCAAGCCCTGGCCGCGATACGAGGCCGAGGGTATGTTATTCCCGATGATGTGAAACTATTGACGAAGCCAACATTGGCGCACCGTATTATTGTAACACCCGCGGCTCGTGTGCGAGCCATAACATCTACTGCTGTCCTGGATGAAATTTTACAGAGCGTGCCCGTGCCTGGAGCATGGGTCAGTGGTGGAAAGGGGCGCTGATTTATGCGACCCTGGCAAGTTCTAATACTTATTATCGTGCTTGCTTTCCTTGCATTCAGCAGTGGTTGGCGGGTGCTCTATTTGCTTACCTATGTCTTGCTTACATTATTCATCCTATCCTGGTTCTGGACGCGCTATAGCCTGCGTAAAATGATTTTCCGGCGCACAGCCAGTGTTGGGAGAGTTCAGGTTGGTGAAACCTTTGATGAGCGACTCATGCTAGACAATTTAAGTGTAATGCCCAAGTTGTGGGTTCAAATTGCTGATAGTTCGACTCTACCCGGGCATAGGGCCGGATATGTTGCGAGTATGGGTGGTCGCAAACGAGCAACCTGGCGAGCCAGAACTGTTTGCAAACAACGTGGGCGTTTCCAGCTTGGCCCTGTTACAGCCACGAGTGGAGATCCCTTTGGCTTGTTTCATAGACGTATAACACTTACACAGCCGCGAGACCTGCTAGTCTTGCCACGAGTATTGCCGATTAGTAACTTCGTACTGTTTACGGGAGGTTTGCCCGGGCGTGGTCGTAGCTCAAAGCGTGCTCTGCACCCTACAACCAATGCCACAACTATTCGAGATTATATCGAGGGCGATGCACTTAATCGCATACACTGGCGTTCAACCGCGCATTATAATAGATTAATGGTGAAAGAGTTCGATCTCGATCCCGCTATGGATGGATGGGTATTCTTAGATCTAAATGAAAGGGTCCAGGCTGGCGAAGGTGAGGATTCGACAGTAGAGTATGGCGTAACGATTGCTGCTACCATTGCTACCTACCTGTTGCGTCAGGATCTGTCTCTGGGTATGATTGTGAATGGGGCGCATCGTGAGTTTCTCTCGCTGGATCGTGGCGATCGACAGATAGAGCGTGTGCTCGAAATGCTCGCAGTCGTAGAGCCAGGATCAGGACCTGATTTGAAAGAAGCGCTGTCTCTCGACGCATTCCATTTTGGGCGGAATACTGTTGCTATTGTGATTACACCTTCTACTTCCCGTGACTGGCATGAAAGCCTGCGCCATCTTCAACGACGTGGAGTACAAGTGGCGGTTGTAGGATTAGATGCAGCGTCATTCGAGGATAGACCTGCAGATGAGGATACGTTAGCGCTATTAGAAGGCGCAGGAATACCTGTATTGCGTGTTAAATGTAAAGCCTCTTTAACTGAAGCGCTAGAACGGGTTCCCGAGGCGCATTATGCCCGATGGAGTTAAAGGCAATGCGGGACGCGACTATTGAACGACTCTCAAAGATCATTGCTGAACCGGCCTCAGGTGACAGTGGTTCAAATAACAATAGGCGAATACCACGTAGACCCAACTTGCATGTGCATATAGGCCTGGCAGAGGGATGGTTTTCGCTCTTTTTGCTGGCTGTTGTGGTGTACAGTACGATCTGGTCTGTAGAGGCAGCGAATTGGGTAGATCATAGCAATATACTTTCTTTGACGACACTCATTGGTCTAATAGTCGGTGTACTTGCCGCTAAACAACGACGACTTCCACGCTTGTTTGTACATGCATTGGCTATTGGATTTGGTTTACTGCTTGCTTTCTGGCAGACAGCAGGCGCAGATTATAATGGGAATATTACGGCTTTTTCACATGGCATCCACCAGTGGATTGTGCTCGCGCTTTCTGGAGGTACCAGTAGTGACGATTCTATCTTTCTTTTCTTTATTACTGCGTTAGGTTTTTTACTTGCGTATACGAGTGTCTGGCTTGTTTATCGCACGCGGAAACCATGGCTGATGATACTCGCCAATGCTGTTGTGCTACTTATTAACTTGAGCAATATCGAAGACGGCTATATAGTTTTTCTCGTAGTGTTTCTAGTAGCTTCACTGTTACTGCTGCTGCGTTTTAATCTCTATGAATCTTCGGCGGGTTGGAAACGGCAAGGGTTGCGTTGCGCGGATGATCTTGGATGGGAGTTTATGCAGGCCGGAGCGTTTATCTCTATAGGTGTTTTGATTTTTGCCTGGTTATTGCCCTGGGGCTACATAAATGATTCTGCGGCGCAAATTTGGAGTGCTGACAATAATCCGTGGGTGCAGCTTGAAAATACCTGGAATCGGCTGGTCTCCGTTGATGGGGGTGTGAATGCTTCAAATCATGGAAACTTTACAGATACACTAGAATTGGGAGGAAATCCCAATCTAAATAATGATATCGTCTTTACTGTCAAGACCTCTGATGGCAGCCAGTACAATCAATACCTTGAATCGCTTAGTTATGATACGTACAGTGGTCGTCTGGGCTGGTCGGTCGGTTCAACAGAAGCATTTGCATTACGGCCTAATGCAATCGCATCTAATAGTTCGCAGGATTTACGTGCTGTACATCAAGATATTACTGTTGTAAATCCGCCAGGTGAACAATTTGCCTACCTTTTTGGAGCCTCACAAATTGCTTCAACAAATCAGGCTACACAATTGCGTATTAATAAAGCCACTGGCTCAGTAATCGCGTGGCTACGGTCGAATGGGAAGCTTGCAGCGGGAAATATGTTTTCGATAACCTCGTACGTTTCTGCTGCAGATATAAAGACGTTACAGTCGGTGCCGCTGCCCGCCAATACTTCATCATTTATTCCCGATCCGAATCGCCCTGACCTGCAACCTCCGGTAACTTACTATGAGCCGAGTATTCTTCAGACATACTTGCAGTTGCCAAGAAATCTTGATCCCAACATTAAGATTCTTGCAGAGAATCTAACTGATAAAGCGCCTACAATGTATGATAAAGCTGTAGCGCTAGAGTCCTATTTTCATAACAACTACGTGTATGATGCAAATATCTCATTGCCACGCGGTCAGGAGGCAGTCTCCTGGTTTCTGTTCCGTAGCAACCATAAAGGTTTTTGTAACTACTTTGCTACGGCAATGACAATCATGGCTCGAGAACTGGGTATACCTGCGCGTGTTGTGGAGGGTTATACGAATGGTAAATTCGATCTAAAGCGCAATCAGTGGGTGATCCGTGGTACAGATGCTCATAGTTGGGTACAAATTTACTTTGCCGGGTATGGCTGGGTTAACTTTGAACCATCAGCAAGCTTTTCCACTTTTACGCGTCCGACTGTTAGCTCGAACAGTCTTATCACTCCAGGTAACTCTACTAGCCCTACAACGGGTGCGACTCATAACAATCATAGGTTGCCTGAAGAGACAGGCAGTGGAAGTACGAGTGTAGATTTAAGTCCCTCACAACAACAGGCGCAATTACGTCAGAACATCGGCCTGGCGTTTGCCGGTTTCATTCTGCTTATTCTGTTGGGCATTGTCCTCTTTAGTATCTGGTGGCGTCGCCTCTACCGGGGTTATAGTTTGTCGACGCAGATCTACGGGCGTATTTGTACGCTTGCGAATTGGGCGGGTATCTCAATAAAACCTTCACAAACGCCATACGAGTATATGCAAACACTGGCAGAGGCAGCTCCAGGGGAGGCGATAATTCTGGAGCGCCTGGGTGATCTCTATGTCCGCGATCGTTGGGCTGATCCTACCAGCACAGAGCATCCACACAGGACTGGCGAGATGGCAGAGTTGCCAAATATGTGGAAAATTCTCCAGCCCCGGCTCTTCCTGCAGGTACTGCGGCATCCTTACTTCCTGCGCTGGCTCCTACAACAAGTGTCCGTTATTTCCCGCAAAGCGTGGCCCAGGAGAACCAATGGTGAACTTGCAGAAGAGGAGGATATATATATCTCAGAGGAGGAGCTGTAGTCGGCAACTTATTTCTCAGAACAGAAAGGCAGTCTTAATCTATGGATTTATTGCGTGAAACAGCACCGTTTCTGATTGGAATGATTATGCCACCAATCATTCTGCTTGTAATCCG
>JBKPBA010000207.1:0-3582 GCA_046726675.1 Chloroflexota bacterium | reverse complement strand
CTATTGCATTGGCAGTGACGATACTCTGGGGCATTAGTCACGTTATCACGTCAGTGCTTGTGGTTGTAATAGCGGCCCTCATTGCCTATGCTATTGCCCCGGCTGTGGGGATACTCAACAAAGTTATGCCACGTGCCCTGGCAATTATACTTGCCTATTTGATAGTCTTCATTATTTTAGGGGTCATTTCTTATTCGGTTGTGAGTACAGCTATTTTCCAGATCGGACTACTTGTAAATAGTGTTGGTGGCTGGTTAACGCCCGACAACAGCGGACGTATTACTCTACTGGTTTTGCTACAAAAGCTTGGTTTGACACAGGCTCAAATCAACTCACTAGAACAGCAAATTGTTTCTACATTATCGAACCTGGCAGGTTCGCTTGCAGGTGGGATTTTACCATTGCTCGGTGGGGTTGCTAGTGGTATGTTAAATATCCTCTTAACAGTAGTCATCAGCATTTATTTGTTGGTAGACGGAGCTGGTGCTGTTAGATGGATACGCAATGCGATGCCCACGTCGCGACGTGGGCAATTGGGTTCAACAATCGACATACTCCAGCGTGTCGTGGGCGGGTACATCCGTGGGCAGATTTTGCTCTGCACCACCATTGGAGTTATTGTTGGAGTGGGTTTATTTGTTATTCAATTCCCTTTCGCCGTGTTAATGGGGGTACTGACGTTCGTTACAGAATTCATTCCCGTCCTCGGCACGATCTTTGCCGGAACCATCGCAGTCTTGCTCGCATTGACGCAAGGAGGATGGATCATGGCCGTCGAAGTACTAGGTTTTTTCGTGCTTGTACACCTCTTCGAAGGCTACTTTCTGGCCCCACGTCTCATTGGTAATGCCGTCCAGCTTAATCCGGCAATCATGCTGATTGCATTGACGGTTGGGTCAGAGCTTTTCGGAGTCTTTGGTGCCATCTTCGCTGCACCCACAGCAGGTTTGCTGCAGGCGTTATTTACTGCCATCTGGATACAATATCGTCAAACGCACAAAGATGCGTTTTTGGATGACGAAGGTGACAAACTAGAGTCTGCTACTAAGACATCAGAAGAACTTCCGATGAAGACACCTCCCCCTACTCTGACAATGATTGAGGACAATGCAAAAGACACTTAATATACCAAGGAGAATACAAGAATACTTACTGTCCAGTACGTTGCAGAAATTGCTGCACAGGGAGCCGTTCTTCTGGCCGTAATGGTCGGAAGCCTCCCTTGTCATTTATAAAAACGATGCGTGATGACTGGAAGTGAATAATCATGTCTAGTAGATGATCACCATTCACATCGGCAAAACTGAGCGTGACAGGTATCAAATCATCTCCCGTGCCGTACAATTGAGGGCCAAGATAGATACGCGCTTTTGAACCATCACCACCCGGAAACTCAATGATCTCGATACGGCCATTCAGATTAATTGCCATAAAATGGCTGGGAGTGCCTGCTGCTTCGTTGTGTCCGACAAAGGCGTCGATCTGAAATGTACGCGGACGGCCATAATGTAAATCATCCCATGTAGTGTTCCACCAGCTTATCGCTGAAGTGAGCAATGTCCATAAAGCTAGCATCGCGATCATACCAACACCCAGGTAAAGCAAAGGGTGTGCTCCATGCCAGAACCTCCGCTTGCTTCGTATCCGCGTGGAGTTTGGAGCTTTAGGTAGTTTCTGAGACGTTGTATCCACTTGCCGTGGCACTGCCGTTTTTCGACCAGTCCTGGTTTCATCAGCTTCTTCACGCTTCCATTCGCTTATATCTTCTGCAACATCTGTATTTTTGGGACGAAGTCGCGAAGCTCGCTGTGCAACAGGAGTCGTACTTGTTGGAGGGATGACGGGCTCCTTCCCAGGTCTGGCAGTTTTATCTCCAATTGGTCGATGGCGTAGAACACTACGTGGAGTTATTTCGTCGGTTGATTCTAAAACTGGCATTTGCAGGTTGCTCCTTTCCTCTTACAAAAAAGACATTGAAGAAATACCGACTGATGTCGGAGAAACCTGTAATCGGAATCATATGAGTCAGAAGCGAAATAATATAACCTGATGGTCAGAAACTAGGTTAGAAGTGGTTAACAACACTAAACAGGGGAATTAAGTGCGCTCAATTTCCGTTTGATTGACATTACTATTATACCTTAGAGGCAAAGTTTTTGCCAGAGGGCTACAGGAAACTTTTTTGGTTGAGTACGGATTGCAGATCTTCAGGCAATGATGCCTCAAGATTTATGATAGACCCTGTAGCAGGATGAGTGAACTTGAGTTGATACGCGTGGAGAAACTGGCGTTTGAGAGTTAAACCACGGTTGATACTGCCTGACCCATAGATGGGATCACCTACGACAGGATGACCTATAGCCTTCAAATGGACGCGAATCTGGTGAGTGCGTCCAGTCTCTAACTCCAATAACAGCAATGTATGCCGGGCGAATCGTTCCTGTACGCGAAAATGTGTCCGAGCTGCCCTACTCCCCACCGCGGTGATCGCCATTTGTTGGCGATGACGTGGATTCCGTCCGATGGGAGCATCGATACTACCCTGGTCTAATGCTACAACACCTTCTACAAGAGCCAGATAGCGTTTGACTATCTCACGTCGTTTCATCTGTTCCACTAAAGCTGAACGAGTAGCCGCATTCCTTGCAATGATAATCAGACCTGAAGTATCTTTGTCGAGACGATGGATAATACCCGGCCGCTGTTCTGAATCCTCTCTCTGAAGGTCAGGATAGCGAGCAATTAAGGCATTAACCAGCGTATCATCATGGTGCCCAGCCGCAGGATGAACCACCATTCCTGCGGCTTTATTCACCACAAGCAAGTCTTTGTCTTCGTATACAACGTCGAGAGGTAATGATTGTGGCTTAATGTTGGCGGCTCTATTATGCATATTGAGCGACGTAACCTGCACTTCATCGCCGACTCTAAGAGTATATCCAGACTTACCAGTATGACCATTGACAAGT
This sequence comes from Chloroflexota bacterium, assembly GCA_046726675.1. Classification (GTDB taxonomy): domain Bacteria; phylum Chloroflexota; class Ktedonobacteria; order Ktedonobacterales; family Ktedonobacteraceae; genus DATMNR01. The sequence continues at coordinate 613 of JBKPBA010000207.1, read as the reverse complement.
ACCTCTCCATCCACTATTAGTTGCTGTACTGTGGTACGTGAAATGCCAGTAAGTATAGATGTGAGATAGCGATCAAGCCGTATACCTGCTTCGTCAGCTTGAATACTCAATGTAAGTCTCTCTTGAGACGTTTCACGACTAATTTTGTGCATCGTGTTCTTTCGAAGGCGGGAGTACTTCACCGCCTGTTGAAGATGGAGGTGTCAGAGTAGTTTCCTGCGTTGTTTGCGTTTTCTTAGAAGCCTCTTCTGGTTTTAGCAGGCTTCCAAATAAGAGAGTAACAAAGAGCAATACCACCCCTATAGAAATGGCTGCATCAGCGAGATTAAAGATAGCGAAATGGAAACTAAATTGAGGAATATTAAAAGAGATGAAGTCGACGACGTACCCACCATGACGCACTCTATCAATCAAATTACTCAACGCTCCACCAATTATCAAACCAAAAATAAGCTTATACCACAAGCTGTCTGTATTGAGCCTGCGTAGGTAGAGATACACGATCACTCCAATAGCCACAGCAATCAGAAACACCAGTACAATGTTGTTCGCGAGTAAGCTGAACGCTGCTCCATTATTTTTGATGTAATACAAAGTAAGGTAGTCACCAATT
>JBKPBA010000206.1:0-5853 GCA_046726675.1 Chloroflexota bacterium | reverse complement strand
CAAATTGCAACACTACAACAAACTAAACAGAAAGACTTTTGGATATTGGAGCATACAAAGAGAGGCACGATGAAACATTTTGAAATATGGCCCAAATGGGCTAGATATACAACGAGGATGGGATAGTTGATGTATTTGCGGAATTTTGAAGAGATTGAAGACAGCAATAAAAGATCCAGGGATTGAATGCCGTTCGAAAATAGCATTCAATCCCTGGATCTTTTTAAGAATTTGAATAGAAAAGGAAAATTTCTGCTGTAGGCCTTTCTTTACTCCTCGCTGCGCCTGGCGGCTGGCACTCCGCGTTCCTGATCGTAGTCAATTTCAACTACCTGCTCTGTACGAAGAGGCACGCGTTTTTGTCCTGGGGGTGGTTCGGTCACCATAGGGCCAGGTCTGGATGTTGGCCAGGGCGGGAGGGGTGGCAATTTGGTTTTTTGCCGGGCTGTTTCTAGTTGTGTTGCTTCGTCCATGTTTATACTACCTCTTTTTTGCATATTGTATCACGTAACAAATTGGAATGGCTCTATCCCGTGAAAGAATTTCCATCGATTTGCCTAGTACTTCAGGGTTGTTCTATCCTGCTTAATACCCTGGCTCGTTGCATAATAATGACAGAGGACTCAGGCCTTTTTACTTTTAAATTTGGGAAGGATGATATATGAGGGTACTGATTACTGGCGCCACAGGCCTACTGGGGGGGCACCTGATTAAAGAGTTGCAGCAGCGAGGTGAAGATATTCGCGCACTGGTACTGCCAGTAGAAAATGCAGATAAGTTGGAAAAAGAAGGTGTGGAGGTGGTGCGTGGAGATATTACAGATGCAAGCACATTGAAACCTGCGGTTAAAGATGTTGAGCTTGTCTTTCACCTGGCAGGAATGATGGGGGTATGGCGCCCGCTCGCCGATTATCGTCTGGTCAATGTGACTGGTTCCGAGAACTTGTATAAAGCTGCTCAGAAAGCGGGAGTACGCCGCTATGTACATACCAGTTCGCATACGGTCTATGGACTTGGCTACAGTCGATTTTTGACAGAGAATGATGCACTACGGCCGGATCCCGATCCCTATAGTCTCACCAAGGCCGAGGGCGATCGTTTGATGCGGCGGCTTATGCTCACGAGTGAGGTAGAGACGGTGATCTTGCGCCCTGGAACCTTTTTTGGCCCTGGTGATCGCCTGCACTTTGGGCGCATGGCGCAGAAGATGAAAGATGGCAAAGGCGTGATTATTGGACGTGGGGATAATGCGCTGCCATTTTGTTATGTTACTGATGTGGTGCAGGGTTTCATGCTGGCAGCGTATCACGAGAATGCGCCTGGCAACGTTTATAACATCACCAACGATCATCCAATGACACAACTCGAGATGTTCAATGCAATTGCTGATGCAGTTGACGGTGTACGGCCAACACGGCATCTCCCCTATTTGCCAATCTACTATGGTAGTATTGTGGCGGAAAAAGTTGTGGCTCGAGTGACGCGGACTAAGCCTATTGTGACGCAACTCGGGGCAATGATGTTTGGGAGTGATAACAGGCATAGCGTGGAGAAGGCGCGACGTGAATTGGGATATGAGCCAAAGGTCGATTTACGTACTGGTATTACATTAGCGGCTGAGTGGTTTAACGCGGGTGGCATGGATGAAGTGGCTGTTACACAAGCCAGCCAGAATGCGCCTCTGGCTGGGGCTGTGAGATAAAAGGAAAAGGGTTCACAAAAGAACCCTGCTTGAGATCAGTTTTATTGCTCTCAGACAGGGTTCTTTTGTTTAAGGATATTTATTCGGAAATTGTACTTACTTTTTTCCCAGCACCCTTAAAGCCAAATTTCTTGATTGTTTTATGAAGCCAATCAACGGTTGGACCGTCGTCAATTTTTTTGCTGGTTTCGACCAGAAATGAGGCTGATTCAGGACGTGGCGGCAGTTCATTGTTCTGGCGCAGGGAAGCAAGTTCCTGGTAATGCTGGAAAGCCCAGTACAAGTTGACGCGGCAACCCTTGCAATTTTTAACGTCATCGTCATTCATAGTTCCACATTGTGGACATTCGGTCATTTTTCCTCCTTATTTGATTAAATCAGGCCCATACGCATGGCTTCGGCGACAGCTTGAGCACGGTCTGTCACTTGTAGCTTGCGGTAAATGTCTTGCATTTTGCGTTTTACGGTTACCTCACTCCAGAATTGCCGTGCGGCTATTTCTTTGTTGCTGCAACCTTGAGCCGCTAACCGCACCAACTCGATGTCGAGATCGCTGAGTCCTGAACGCACGCGCTCTTGTTCTTTTGTGAGCTTTTCGAACTCGCTTAACACCTGTGTAATGGCCCGAGGTTCGCCGATCACACGCTCACCTCGATACACGGCGTGCAAAGAATTGAGCAATTCGTTGATTGGCAATGCTTTTTGAAGATAGCCATGCACACCAAGGCGCATAGCGCGAAAGAGATGGCCTTCCTCTGTATGTCCTGTGAGTATTACAATGCGTGTCTTTGGACAGCCTCGCTGCAATTGTTGCGCAATATCCAGCCCATTAAATGAACCGAGGAATATATCGAGTAAAACTAAGTCTGGTTGTAATTGCATGGCTAGAGTTACCGCGAGATTACCCGAGCCAGTCTGTCCTACAACTTCGAAATCTTCTTCTTCACTGAGCATTGTGCAAAGGCCCTTGCGTACGATCTCATGGTCATCCACGATTAGCACGCGAATGGATGCTTTTGCCGCCTGCTTTACCGAATCAGTCATCTCCACCTACGATTCCACTTTTTTCCGCTTACTTGCATTTAACGATCCATTTGTTTGATCTATCATCCTGATAGGATAAACTTCCTACAGTGATGGGAATTAGCGCTGAATTTTTTCCTGGATGTTTTATACGAATGCGCGCATTTGTTTATACTGTAGTCATTGCTCAGTACATCAGATATAGAAGATAATAGATTTGGATGTATAGGAAAGATTTTGACAGGAGAGACAATGTTATGAATAGTCAGCAACCCGGGGACTATCAAGCAAAAACTGAGAATGGCGGTTTCAGCCAGAAGGGATTGGTTAAATCGCGTCTGGCTGAAAAGAAAGAGAATAGAAAGACATTCACATTTACCAGATCTCCTCGCCCCAACCGGGATTTGCAATTAGACGTTGATCTCTACGTGTGCATCAGCTTTGTGTCCATTGCTATGGCCAGGAGAGAGACGAGCTTCATCAGCGGCATTGATGACGGGCAAACCCCGCAGTTTGGCTGATTTGCCGCGATCATTGGTTGATAACACTGATGTCACGGAGCCTCTGGCAACATCAAGTGCGACACTGGTCAGCGTGGGTGTATGACAGAGCATGTTTGTGTAAGACGCATTCGCCAGCGGGCAATAGCATTCACCCGCTTTGATACTCCTACGCAGTTCATCAGCATGAGCCGTCGTCCACACCGACCGGAAATCGTAGCCGTGCTCACGCAAGTTGCCCACTGATTCCGCACGGATACAGCACGTCCATACGTCACCATTCGGCGCAATCTGGGCAGAGGCGACCCCAGCCAGGCAGGGAATGATCTGCTTTTTCTCCACTAATGTGCGCTTGACAATGTCATAGTAGCGATCACGGAACGCCTGGGTGATGCGCGACACACCATTAAACTCGTCTTTCCGAATGCCTTGCTGCAAGCGTTCGATCACGGGCTGGTATTTCTGAATTGGGGGAGTAATGCCCATGCCCACAGTATCCAGCTCCACCCGTTCCTCGGCAATTTCACTGATGAACGAGTCGGGCTTGAGTTCATCGCGCACGAAGGCATAGATGTTCTCAAACTCATCTATGTTGAAGTTGGAGATCACTGTATGCACCCCCAGCGTGAAGTTCTTATAGCGCCCCTTGAGCGCTTTCAGGCCAGCATACGTTCGCATGGCACGCTCAAAATTGCCCTTGACCCCGCGCACGATATCATGTTTTTCACCCACGCCATCTAAGGACAGATTAATAATGACGTCACTGGTCGGAGCCGCTTGTAAGACGCGCTCGATACGCGCCGGGATAATCTTGTCTTGAATGCCATTGGTTGGAATATTGATAATGCCTGGGCGACAGTGCCGGTAAGCAGCCTCCACCATCTCCGGCAGGTCTTTGCGCAAGGTTGGCTCACCCCCGCTAAACGTGAACCAGTAGGCATCTCTGCCAATGGAGGCAAACGTTTGGTCATACTCTTCGAGCGTGAAGTCATCATTGGGTCGCTGCCAGACATTGCAGGTTTTACAGCGGGAGTTACAGCGATAACTGACACTGATGGTGAGATTCATCGGAAGGGCAAGCGGTTTGCCTAACGCATAGGATGCTTGCATCTTCGCAATTTTTGGTAATACTTCAAGCACGTTAAATTTCCTTCCCTTCAACCGGAAAGCATAATAAATATTTTAGGGTATAACAAGGGGAAAAGAGTTTTTTGGAGACCAGCAGTTGCATCCCACGATGCCCGGCCCTGAACCCTATGATGGTGGACCAACCCTCTACACCCCCATAGCTTTTCAATCTATTTACATACGACGAAATATATCTTAAAAGGTATCATGTGGAGAGTACTATAAGTAACTTTGGCCTGATTCTATCAACATTCGGGGGCTGAATAGCTACTCCACCAGGGCGACGCAAGCGTCCCCACACCACTCCACACCACTCCCGCCCCTACACGAGTCGAAAAGATGCCTTTTCACCCATGTATAATTCTGTTATGCTATTCTGGTAGACATTGTTTCCGATTTACGAACTCTAAAAAGAAGTTGGATGTAAGAGCATATAACAAAACTGCTCTAATACATATTTGGGGAAACGAGCATGATAGATCTAGATGACCCCACACTCAAGGAGCGCCTGAGACGTCGAACTCCCGATGGTCGCTTTGAGATAAGCGAGATCGAACTGGTATTGAGTATTCGCGATCTACGCGCTAAAGGCGATAACGAATCAGCTCGCATGCTGTGCACAGTACTTTTGGAACGTAGTGCTCCAGAATTTCAACGCCATACCTGGGGGCTACGCCACCGGCCGGATCTGCGCGAAGAGGCTATCGCGAATATGGCTGAGCATCTTTTGCGCGAGGCAATGAATCCAAAAGAAATATTTATGACACAAAATTTTATCCATTATGTCAGGTGCCTGTGTGTCGATGAGTTCAATCGCGTTTTAAGGCAGGAGGGCTTGCGCTATCAACGGGATGACGAAGGACGGCCTTCAGGACGACCATACCATATACCACGCTCACTGATGGAGCCTTTGCAACTGGCACCGACAGATAGTGATGGGTCATTGCCTTCGGCAGACGTGGCTGATCCGCAAGATCAATTTGAACATTTACACGCGTACGAGGAGAGCCAACGCATTCTGACCTTTTTATCTGATCCATTGGATCGCAAGATCATGGTGCTGCGTGCTATCGAGCATATGAAATGGGATGATATCGCAGTGATTTGCAAGCGGACCGAACGTACTATTCGTTTGCGATATGAGCGAGCACGTGTTTACCTCCGCGAGTGCATCCTGAGAGAACAGACAACGCATGTACAGGTGAATCAATAACTTTGACGACGTGGAAGAAAAGGCAAGGATAGAGATATGAATAATGATGAATTACGACAACTAAAGATGACATGGTTAGCCGCCGAGGAAGCTGGAGATGAAGAGAGACAACTCGCTTTGCTGCGCGATCATCCCGATGCACAAGAGTCATTGATTGATTTTATCGCTGCATATCACATTACTGAACCAGGTGAAGAGAATGCTCAACAGGTTGAAATATTGCCACTGACCCAGCGAGCATTTGCGACTACGTTAGATCGTGTCTTTAGCCCTTCGATGGCTCAACG